>JAUIJH010000230.1 GCA_030431335.1 Alphaproteobacteria bacterium | reverse complement strand
CAGCTCCTTCCAGCTCTCCGTTTCCACGGTAGCCGAATAGGGCAGCTCGTCGTGCAGGCGGAGCGTGAGTTGCTCGCGCGTGATCTCGGCCGCGAGCTGGCGCTCGGGAATGTCGGAGATCTGGTCTTCGGGGTAGAGCCAGGGGCTTTCCGGCACGGAGGCGGCGAGATGGGCGCGCACTTCGCCGATGCCGTCGCCCTGCAAGGCGGAGATCATGAAGGTCTCGTCGAAGCGGGTCGCCTCGTTGGCGGCGGCGGCGAGCGCCAGCAGCACCGGCGGGTCCACCAGGTCGATCTTGGTGAGGAACAGCGTCTTGGGCAGGCGCACCTTGGTGAGCTCTTCCAAGATCGCCGCGTTGGCCTCGTCGATGCCGCGCCGCGCGTCGATCAGGAGGCACACCCGGTCGGCATCGTAGGCGGTGTTCCACGCCGTCTTCACCATCGCCCGGTCGAGACGGCGGCGGGGGGTGAAGATGCCGGGCGTATCCACCAGCACGATCTGCGCGGTGTCCTCGATGAAGATGCCGCGCACCAGCGCGCGCGTCGTCTGCACCTTGTGCGTGACGATGGAGACTTTGACGCCGACGAGCGCGTTGACCAGCGTCGACTTGCCCGCGTTGGGCGCGCCGATCAACGCCACGAAGCCGCAACGCGTAGGGGCAGCAGATGCCGGCATGTTCATGGCTCCAGGCCCAATTTGAGAAGCGCCGCGCGTGCCGCGGCCTGTTCCGCCTCGCGCTTCGAGCCACCCTCGCCGCGCGCGAGCACGCCGGTGTGGTTGGACACGTCGATCACGAAATGCGGCTTGTGGTCGGGCCCCGTGCGCTCGATCAGCGTGTAGAGCGGCGGCGGGGCGCCGGCGCTCTGGATGCGTTCCTGCAGCGCCGTCTTCGGGTCGCGCTCGGTGCTGCCGACATCCTCGAACAAGGGCGCCCAGATACGGTGGATGACCGCCTCGGCCGTCTCGTAGCCCGCGTCGAGGTGGATGGCGGCGAGGACAGCCTCGCACGCATCGGCCAGAATCGCCGTCTTGCGCCGGCCGCCCGAGTGCGCCTCGGAGTGGCCGAGCTTCAGCGCCCCGTCGATGCCCAGCGCCAGCGCCCGGTCGGCGCACGCCTCGCGCCGCACCAGCGCGTTGAGGCGGCGCGCGAGGTCGCCTTCATCGGCATGGGGAAAGCGGTGGTAGAGGGCACCGGCGACGGCAAGACCCAACACGCGGTCGCCCAGGAATTCGAGCCGCTGGTAGCTCTCACCGCGACCTGAGGGAATGGCGCTCGCATGCAACAGCGCGCGCTCCAGCAGCGATCGGTCGCGAAACGTGTGACCGAGCGTGTGTTCCAGACGACTCAGCGGATCGGTGGACATCCCACGAACCTTCCCGACACCCCTCCGTCACAGGACATCGAAAATCCGGTTCCAGCGGACGGCGGACGGCCATTTCCAGATCTGCCAGACCGGCGTGCCTTCCCTGATGGAGAAGAACAGGACTTCCGCGCGGCCGACAAAGTTATCAAATGGCACGTATCCGACGAATTGCGAGCGGCTATCTGTCGAATTGTCGCGGTTGTCACCCATCATGAAGAAATGGTTTTCTGGGACCGTGTAGACACCGGTGTTGTCGTACATGCCGTTGTCCTGGCTATCGAGCGTCTCGTAGCTGACACCGTTGGGCAACGTTTCGCGGAAGCGGCGGGCGCGAAACTCGCGGCCGTTCCCGCCAATATCCACATAGTCGGAGATCTGCTCGCGCTTCACGGCCTCGCCGTTGATCTGCAGCACCCCGTCGATCATCTGGATGCGGTCGCCCGGCAGGCCGATGACGCGCTTGATGTAGTCGGTCGAGTTGTCGCTGGGCAGCTTGAAGACTGCGACGTCGCCGCGCTTGGGCTCGGACGCCAGCACACGCCCCGGCAGCGGAACGATGCCGAACGGGAAGGAATAGCGCGAGTACCCGTAGGAATATTTCGAGACGAAGAGGTAGTCCCCAACCAGCAGCGTATCCACCATCGAGGCCGATGGGATGTTGAAAGGCTGGAAAAGGAAAGTGCGGATCACAAAGGCGATTAGAAGCGCCTGGAATATGACCTTGACCGTCTCGTACAGGCCGCCCTCTCGTTCTGCTTTCTTGTTCGCCACACTCATTGTCACCTCGTTCGCGGCGCTAGCAGAACCGCAGTGTCGACCGCGGACCGCGCCACGCGGATCCGCTCACATAGTCTTCCCCGTCCCGCCGCGCAACGAAGCGTGCGACGCTATTCGACCGGCCGAGCTTCGATCACGACGAAGGCCTGCGCAAAAGGGTGATCATCGGTCATCGTCAAGTGGATGACGCCGGCGTACCCCTTGGGGACCAGCCGATCAAGCCTTTCGCGTGCGCCGCCAGACAGCTGCATGGTCGGTTGGCCCGACGGCAGGTTGACGACGCCCATCTCGCGCCACGCCACGCCCATGCGGATCCCCGACCCGAGCGCCTTGGACATCGCCTCCTTGGCGGCGAAACGCTTGGCGTAGGTGGCGGCCTGCGTGGTGCGCCGCTCCGCCTTGGCCCGCTCGATGTCGGTGAAGACGCGCTTGACGAAGCGCTCGCCGAACCGGTCCAGCGTCTTTTCCACCCGACGAATGTCGATGAGGTCCGATCCGATGCCGACGATCATGCGTCCATCTTGTCGTCGACCGCGCGCTCGCGTGCCGCCTGGGCGTGGCGGGCGAGCCGCTCCGCGCGCATGTTCTGCGACACGATGACGGCCGAGCGGACGAGGAGATACAGCACCGTCCCCAGCACCGATCCGATGACCACGCCGCCGAGCAGCATCGGCTTCAGCGTGGGCCAGAAGGTGGCGATGGACGTGGTGATGAGGTCGATGGACAGGTGCACCTCGTGAGGCGAGGCGGAGGCCGGATCGCGGCCGAGGATCAACTCGCCCACCTGGAACGAGGAAACCCAGATCAGCGGAAAGGTCAGCGGGTTGCCGACGGCGGTGCCGATGGCGGCAGCGATCATCGACCCGCCGATCATCCAGGCGAGCACGAACGACAGGATGAAATGGAAACCGACCAGCGGTGTGCACGAGGCGAACGCGCCCGCCGCCACGCCGGCGGCGATGGCGTGGGGGGAGGCTTCGAGCCGCATCACCCGATGCTTGTAATAGGCGAATGAACGCCCGAACGAGCGACGCGGCCAAAGCGCGGTCCGCATGCGCTCCATCCAGCGCGGGCGCGTGCGGCGGCCAAACAACATGCGGTACCTTCTCTTCTTCAGTCGAACGCGGAGACGGTCCGCGTCCCTGCGTCTCGCTCGCTTAAGTGTGATGCCGCGCGTGTCAGATCAATGAACACTTTGCTGGCCCCGAGTTTTCGGACAGCCTGGTCCCGTTTTGTCCCACACGCGCGTTTGCATCCGTCTTGCCATAGTGCCAGATCTTGCCTGACGGAAGCTGCCATTCGTCCGATCGCCCCGGCCGCCGCGAAAAAGTGAGGACAGCGCGGCCGGCCTAATGCCGTATCCGGGTCGCCTCCAGAACGATCTGGAGGCCGCGCAACCGCTCCAGAATCGACTCGAGGTGCTTGCAGTTGTGCACTTCGATGTTGAGTGCCATCTCGCTGAACTTGTCGTATTTCGCCGTCATCGACACTTCGTCGATATTGGCGTCCTGCGCGGCGATCACCGATGCGATCTCCGCCAGCGCGCCTTTTTCGTTGTTGGCCATCACGCGGATGCCGACGCGGAAGAGCGCATCGTCGAGCCCCTCCAGATCCCAGCTGACGTCGACCCACCGCTCCGGTTCGGCGCTGAAGTGGCTCAGCGCCTCGCCAGCGTGCACGGGATAGATCGTCACACCCCGGCCGGGATCGATGATGCCGACGATCCCATCGCCCGGGATGGCCGCGTGAATGGGCGAGAAGTGGACCGGCAGGTCGCTGCCGACGCCGCGGATGGGAACGGTGTGGCCGTTGCGCTGCTGCCAGCCGTCCGCCGGCATCCCCTCCGGCACGACATGGCCGAGCGCGCCGAGCACAGCCGTCGCCGGCCGCTCGCTGGTTCCGACCGCATGGGCCAGTGCCTCGACATCGGCGAAGCCCATGGTGGAGGCGGCGAGGGCGAGGTCCAGCGGGTCGCGCAGGTGCCGGCGCGCGGCTTCGTTGCTGATGAGCTCGTGGCCGAGGCGGACAAACTTGCGGCGGTTCGCCTCGCGGTTCGCCTTGCGGATGGCGGCGCGCGCCTTGCCCGTGACGGCGAGCGCGTTCCAGGCCGAGGGCGGCGAGGCGCCTTCCTGGCACAGGATCTCCACCTCGTCGCCGCTGACGAGCGGGGTGACGAGGGGCTTGGGGTGGCCGTTGATGCGGCAGCCGGTGCAGGTGTTCCCCACCTGCGTGTGCACCTGGTAGGCGAAATCGATGGGCGTCGCGCCCGGCGGCAGCGCGATCAGCTTGCCGCGCGGGGTGAAGCAGAACACCCGGTCCTGGAACAGCTCGAGCTTGGTATCGGTGAAGAATTCCTTGCTGTTCCGCTCGTCCGACAGCTGCTCGATGGTCTGACGCAACCAGGCGTAAACCTTGGAATCGTGCGCCAATTCGCGGATCGAGCGGTTGGCGCCGTCCTTGTGCAGCGCGTGCGCCGCGACGCCGTATTCGGCCACCGCATGCATCTCGCGGGTGCGGATCTGCAGCTCCACCCGCTGCTCGCGCGGGCCGATCACCGTGGTGTGCAGCGAGCGGTAGGCGTTCTGCTTGGGCGTCGAGATGTAGTCCTTGAAGCGGTTGGGAATCGACTGGAACGTGGTGTGGATCACACCCAGCGCCTTGTAGCAGGACAGCGTGTCGTCGACGATCACCCGGAAGCCGTAGATATCCGACAGGTTCTCGAAGTTGATGTGCTTGCGCTGCATCTTCACATAGATGGAATACGGGCGCTTTTCGCGGCCCGACAGGGTCGCCGGGATGCCGCTTTCGTCGAGCCTGGACTTGATGTCCGCCTGGATCTCATGCAGCAGGTCGCCGACCACCTCGCGCCGGTCGCTCAGGCGCTTCTCGATCATCGCCGCGTCGTCCGGGTTGAGCACCTTGAAGGCCAGGTGCTCGAGCTCTTCGCGCATCCACTGGATGCCCATGCGGCCCGCGAGCGGGGCGTAGACGTCCATCGTCTCTTCGGCGATGCGCACCCGCTTGTGCGGCGGCACCCACTTGAGCGTGCGCATGTTGTGCAGCCGGTCGGCCAGCTTGACGAGCAGGACGCGCACGTCCTCCGCCACTGCGAGCAGCAGCTTGCGCAGGTTCTCGCCCTGCTTGTCCTCCTGGCTGATGAGGTGCAGGCGGCTGATCTTGGTGAGCCCCTCCACCAGCTTGCCGATCTGGGGGCCGAACAGCTGATCGATCTCCGCGCGTGTCGCGTCGGTGTCCTCGATCACGTCGTGCAGTAGCGCGGTCGCGATCGTTGCGTCATCGAGACGCATATCGGTCAGGATCGCGGCGACCTCGAGCGGATGGGAGAAGTAGGGATCGCCGGACGCACGCTTCTGGTCGCCATGCTTGCGCATGGAGTAAACGTAGGCGCGGTTGAGGAGTGCCTCATCGACGTCGCCATTATACTGGGCGACTCGCTCGACAAGCTCGTATTGACGCATCATCGGCTTGTGGCGGGGAACTCGTGTCGACGTTTCGGTAAAAGCCACATGGGGCGTGGGAGGGGCCGGCGCAATGGCCGGCGCCGGCATCGGCAGCGGGCGCCGCTGCGGCGGCGCAACCCCGGGGCCTGCTCCGCCCGCTGCGCCACCGGCCCCGCCGGGGTCGGCAACGCTCGCGATGGACGAGGTGGCGGGGTCTAGCGCTGATGCCATCGGCATCGCCACGGACGCTGGCGTCCACGCATTGTCACGCTGCCAATCATGCCCGCCGCCTCTGATCGTGCTGGGCTAGACTTCCTCGGTCCGCTCGGGCGGGACGAGGGTTTCCATCGCCCGCAGCAATTCCTCTTCGGACATGGAATTGAAGGTGGTGTCGGCGGGCTCTTCCGACGATCCGCCCTGCGACACCGCCGCAACGGGCTCCTGCTCCGGCTCATCCACCTCGGTGTGCTTCTGCAGCGAGTGGATCAGCTCTTCCTTCAGATCCTCGGGATGGATCCGTTGATCGGCGATCTCCCGCAAAGCCACGACCGGGTTCTTGTCCTTGTCACGGTCCACCTGAATCGGCGATCCGCTCGAAATAAGCCGGGCACGATGGCTGGCGAGGAGCACCAACTCAAAGCGGTTATCGACCTTGTCGACGCAATCCTCGACGGTCACGCGCGCCATGGCGCTCTCCTGCATTTTATGTTGACAATAAGCCTTCCAAATATCAATCAGGCACCTCAGGTGCAAGCGTCATACGTGAGTCACGTTAGAGGCCAGCGACGGCACAGCACTGGTCAACGACGACGCCGCAATTTAAAAGCACCTACGCAATTCAGAGTTTCAGAGGCTTATTAATGAAAATGCCCTGCTCTGATACACAATGAAAGACCGCTTATGTTCGACCCTCGTGAAAAAATAGCTCTGTTCATTGATGGAGCAAATTTATATAGCGCCGCACGCTCCCTCGGATTTGATATCGATTATAAGCGGCTTCTCACCGAATTCGGCAAAAAAGGCTACCTTTTGCGTGCGTATTGTTACACCGCGCTCGCAGAGGATCAGGAGTTCTCGACGCTGCGTCCGCTGATCGATTGGCTGGACTATAACGGCTATTCAGTCGTCACCAAACCTCTAAAAGAATTTTTCGATCAATCCGGTCGCCGAAAAGTCAAAGGCAACATGGATATCGAGCTCGTCATCGATGCGATGGAGCTTTGCGAGCAGGTCGATCATATCGTCCTCTTCTCCGGCGATGGCGATTTCCGCCGCCTTGCTGAAGCTGTACAGCGCAAGGGCAAGAAATTCTCCGTGGTCTCTTCGCTGCAGACCCAGCCGCCGATGATCGCGGACGATCTGCGCCGCCAGGCCGACAACTTTATCGAGCTTGCCGAGTTGCAGACCGCC
>JAUIJH010000229.1 GCA_030431335.1 Alphaproteobacteria bacterium | reverse complement strand
GAGGCCGGGGACGTCGCAGAGATGGCTCATTCGTGGGTGATCGTGATCGACAGGAGGCTGGGCAGGAGCTGCGGGTTGAGCATTGCCGCGCCGATCACCTGAAGCGCGCTGATTTCGGCGGCGGGCGTGGCGGCGACGGTCAGCCGGCCGGGCTCGGTCAGAAAGCCGCGCGCGGCATCGAGCGCCGATTGCGCGAACGCCGGGTCGCCGAGCTGGGCCAAGGGCAGGGCCAGCGCGTCGGTGAGCTTCGTCACCACCTGGGCGCGGTCGAGTTCGCCCGCGAGGGTGCCGATCAGCCGGTCCGTCAGGCCGCCGTCCTCGATGGCGACGGTCAGCCCGGTGAGCGACACGCTGCTCAGCACCTCGAGCAGGCGGGCGAAGTCGAGGCCGCCGGCCTGCAGTGCCGCCAGCGTCGACGGCGTGAGCCCGTTGGCGCCGCCGGCGATCTCCACGGCCCCCATGCCGGCGATGGCGAGGCGGGCATTGTCGAGGATCGCCCGGCCGCTGTCGCGCCGCCATGTGCCCTTGCCTTCGAGGCTGACGGTGAGGGCATCGTAGCCGAGCGCGCGGATTTCGCCGGCGGTCGGCTCGTCGAACAGGTCGAGGGCGAAGACGAGCCCTTCGAGCGCGAACTCTCCCGCCGCCGTGCCGTCGTCGCGCGTGGCAAAGGTGGCGCGCAGCGCGTCGAAGCCGATCTCCTCGCCCTCGGGCGAGCGGGCGATCAGCCCGTCGACGGCGATGGAATCGAACTCGCCCAGGAAATCGGAGGTTTCGGTGGGGGTCCCGCCGGCTGCACCGGGCAGGCGCACGGCCGTGAGGCGCACCAGCGCGATGGTTGCGGTGGGCTCGCCCGCCTCGTCCGTCATCGCAATGTCCTCGTAGGCGATGGCGGACGCCACGAGATCGTTGTTCGCGTTGACGAGCGGTTCGGTGATGGTGGTGCGGGCGATGCGGACCCGCTTGTCGTTGTCCTTGCCGCCGCCTTCGAGGCCGGTCAGCACCAGCGTCGTGCCCTCGCGCTCGGCGCTGGCCACGCGCGCATCGGCGAAGCCGGCCCGCTCCACCGAGCGCAGCAACGTGTCGGCGATGGCGTTGCCGGTGGGCTCGTACGCCGCCGCCGGCCCGATGGTCAGGGCAAGGAAGGCAAAAAGAGCGAGGGCGCGCATGGGATGGGTCCTTGTGGACGATGAGGGTGCCGGAAGCGGCCTCGCCTTGCGAGGCTCATGACAATAAACAAAAACGCGAACGAGGTTCGGCCTCGTTCGGACGCATTCTTTGGGGAGAGCGCTGTGGCTGGCAAGACCTTGGCGATCGTACTGGCGGCAGGCAAGGGGACGCGGATGCGCTCCAAGGTGCCGAAGGTCATGCATAAGGTAGGGGGCCTGCCGATGATCGAGCATGTGCTCGGCGCGGTGCGGATGGCGGGCGCCAGCGAGACGGTGCTGGTGGTCGCGCCCGATAGCGACTGGGCCGGAACGCTCGCGCAAGCGCCGCGTGCTTTCGTACAGGATCCGCCGCTGGGCACGGCGCATGCGGTTCTGGCCGCGCGCGAGGCGTTCGCGAGCGCGCCGGACGCGGTGGTGGTGCTGTTCGGCGACAGCCCGCTGATCACGCCTGCGTCGATAGAGCGCGCGCTGGCCCGTGTGCGCGGCGGCGCCGACATTGCCGTGCTCGCATTCCGCACCGACACCCCCACCGGATACGGGCGCGTGCTGATGGCCGACGGCCAGGTGGTGGCGATCCGCGAGGAGGCGGACGCGTCCGACGCGGAACGCGCCGTGACGCTGTGCAACTCCGGCGTGATGGCCATCGCCGGCGGCGCCCCGCTCGCTGCCCTCGACGAAATCGGCAACGCCAACAGCAAGGGCGAATATTATCTTACCGACCTCATCGCCATCGGGCGGGCGAAGGGGTTTGCGATGGTCGTCGCCGAGGCATCGGCCGAGGAGGTGCTCGGCGTCAACGACCGCGCGCAGCTCGCTCAGGCGGAGGCGGTGTTCCAGGACCGCGCACGCCGCGCGGCGATGGAACACGCGACGCTGGAGGCGCCGCACACGGTCTATTTCAGCCACGACACTGTGCTGGGCGAGGACGTCCATGTGGAGCCGAACGTGGTGTTCGGCCCCGGCGTGGAGGTGGCGGCGGGCGTGCGCATCCGCGCGTTCTCGCACCTCGAGGGCGCGAGGGTGGCCTCGGGCGCGGTGGTGGGGCCGTTCGCGCGGTTGCGGCCGGGCGCCGACATCGGCCCCAAAGCCCACGTCGGTAATTTCGTGGAGATCAAGAACGCGGTCCTCGGCGCGGGGGCGAAGGCCAACCACCTGACCTATGTGGGCGACGCGGATGTGGGCGCGGGCGCCAACCTCGGTGCCGGCACCATCACCTGCAACTATGACGGGGTGCACAAGCATCGCACGACCATCGGGCAGGGGGCCTTCATCGGCTCCAACAGCGCGCTGGTCGCGCCGGTGCGCGTCGGCGAGCGCGCCTACGTGGCCTCCGGCAGCGTCGTCACCGAGGACGTGCCGGACGAGGCGCTCGCCATCGGGCGGGGCCGGCAGGTGAACAAGCCCGCCCGCTCGCCCTCCCGCCGGCGGGACCATTGACGCGGCGGGCGCGCGACGCGCGGAGGGTGCGCCGGTAAGAGGTCCTTCATCGCGATGGATGAAGTGTAACGGCAATTGAGGGGCGGCCCGTGCCACGACAGGGTTAGCCTCAAGCCGTGAGTGTTGCGCGAGTTGGGCAAGGGGTCGGCGCCATGTGTGGAATTGTCGGGATCATCGGTGACGAGGCTGCCGCGCCGCTGCTGCTCGATGCGCTGAAGCGGCTCGAATATCGCGGCTACGATTCGGCCGGCATCGCCACGGTGGACGAGGCCGGCGCGCTCGCGCGGTGCCGCGCGTCCGGCAAGCTGCGCAATCTGGAGCGGCGGCTCGGGGCGGAGCCGCTCACCGGCACCACAGGCATCGGCCACACGCGCTGGGCGACGCACGGCGCGCCCACGGAGGACAACGCCCATCCCCACACGGCCGACGGCGTCGCCGTCGTCCACAACGGCATCATCGAGAATTTCCGCGCGCTGCGCACCATGCTGGCGGCCAACGGCGCCACCTTCCACTCCGAGACCGATACCGAGACCATCGCCCACCTGCTGGCGCAGCACCTCGCCCGTGGCGAGGACGTCAAGACGGCGTTGCTCAACACGCTGGGCGCGCTGGAGGGGGCATATGCGCTGGCGTTCGCGTTCGCCGGGCGGCCCGACCTGTTGGCGGCGGCGCGGGTGGGCAGCCCGCTCGCCATCGGCCTTGCCGAGGATTGCGTGATGATCGGCTCCGACGCCATCGCGCTCGCCCCGTTCTGCGACGAGATCATCTACCTGGAAGACGGCGATCTCGCCCTCGTCGGCCGCGACGGGGTGAGCATCTACGACCGCAACGGCGAGATCCAGTCGCGCCCGGCGATGCCGGTGCCGATGGAGGTCTCGGTGGCCGAGAAGGGCAATTTCCGCCACTTCATGGCCAAGGAGATCCACGAGCAGCCGGAAGTGCTGACACATACGCTGAGCCACTATATCGATGCGGCGTCCGGCGAGCTGCGCGCGGACAACGTGCCGATCGATTTCGCGTCCGTGCGCCGCGTGTCGATCACCGCCTGCGGCACCGCCTATTATGCCGGGCTGGTGGCCCGCTACTGGTTCGAGAGCCTCGCGGGGCTGCCGGTCGACCTCGATGTCGCGTCCGAGTTCCGCTACCGCAGCCAGGTGCTGGCGCCGGACGAGCTGGCGCTGTTCGTGTCCCAATCGGGCGAGACGGCCGACACGCTGGCGTGCCTGCGCAAATGCAAGGAGGCGGGGCAGCAGCTCGCGGCCGTCGTCAATGTGCGCACCTCCACCATGGCGCGCGAGGCGGGCATCGTGCTGCCGACGCTGGCGGGGGTCGAGATCGGCGTCGCCTCCACCAAGGCGTTCGTGTGCCAGCTCGCGACCTTGGCCGCCGTCGCGCTGAAGGCGGGCGTCGACCGCGGGACGATTTCGCCCGACAGGGCGCGCACACTGGTGGGCGAACTCCTGGAGGCGCCGCGTCTCGTGGCCGAGGCGATCCGGCTGGAGGCGGTGCTGCAGCGCACCGCGCGGCGCATCGCGCCCGCGACCACGGCGCTTTATATCGGCCGCGGCCCGTCCTTCGCCATCGCGCTGGAGGGCGCGCTGAAGCTCAAGGAGCTCAGCTATATCCACGCGGAGGGCTACGCGGCCGGCGAGTTGAAGCACGGCCCCATCGCGCTGGTGGACGACAACGTGCCGGTGATCGTGGTGGTGCCGCACGACGAGTTCTTCGCCAAGACGGTGTCCAACATGGAGGAGGTCGCCGCGCGCGGCGGGCGCATCATCGCGCTGACAGACCGGGCGGGAGCGGCGGCGCTGGGCGATGCGCTCGAGGAAGTGGTGGTGATGCCGGACGCGCCGGCGTTCATCGCGCCCATCGTCTCGGCGGTGCCGATGCAGCTCATCGCCTACCACACGGCCGTGCTCAACGGCACCGACGTCGACCAGCCCCGCAACCTCGCGAAGTCGGTGACGGTCGAATAAAACGCAGTGTCATTCTGCCGAGTGCGGCTTAAACTATGCCCGTCGGCGGACGTTATGGGCCGGAAATGGACGACAGCAAACACGAGCATCGGCACTCCAGGTCGCGCCGGATGCTCAATCGCCTGCGCAACTATCTGCTGACCGGCATCGTCGTCGCGGCGCCGCTGACGATCACCGTCTATCTGACAGCCTCGTTCATCAACTGGGTCGACAGCTGGGTGAAGCCGTGGATTCCGGTGCGGTGGAATCCGGAGAGCTACGTGCCGTTCCCGCTGCCGGGCATCGGCGTGGTGGTGGCGGTCATCTCGCTGACCGCGCTGGGTTTCTTCACCGCCAACATCTTTGGGCGCACGATCATCCGGCTGGGCGAATCGATCCTCAACCGGATGCCGTTGATCCGCAACGTGTATGCGGCGCTGAAGCAGATCTTCGAGACGGCGCTGTCGGAGCGCAGCCGCACCTTCCGCCGGGCCGGGCTGATCGAATACCCGCGCCGGGGGCTGTGGGCGGTGGTGTTCATCGCCACCGACGCGAAGGGCGAGGTGAGCCACCGGCTGCCGGAGGAGGACGACGCGATTTCCGTCTTTCTGCCCACGACGCCCAACCCCACCTCGGGCTTCCTGCTGTTCGTGCCGCGCAAGGACGTGATGATGCTGGACATGTCGGTGGAGGATGCAGCCAAGCTGGTGATCTCGGCAGGGCTGATCACGCCGGACTGGCCCAGGCGCGACAAGGTGGCCAAGGGCGCTCCGCCGGAAGGGCGGGACGGGCTGCCGGTCAAGCCCCGCGCGCGCATCGAGCCCGGCGGCGCGCCCGTGGGGGGGCCGCCGCCCGCGCACCGAGAGGGCGAACTGGAGCCGCGCTGACGGCGCGGGGAGGGGCCGCGCCCCGGTGGGCGCGGAGGCCGGGGATCGTCCGCCCCTTCCGTCGCGGGGCGACAGGCATTAGAGACCTTGCGCCAAGCGATGGGTGTTCGAGCGCCACCGCCACGGTTCGAAAAGGTGATCAGATGTCAGAGCCTTCCGCCGGCGATCCACGCGGCTCGCTGCAAGCGATGATCCTTGCCCTGCAAAATTTCTGGGCCGGCAAAGGCTGCGCGATCCTGCAGCCCTACGACATGGAAGTGGGGGCGGGCACGTTTCACCCGGCGACGACGCTGCGCGCTCTGGGGCCGCGTCCGTGGCGTGCCGCCTACGTGCAGCCCTCGCGCCGCCCGTCCGACGGGCGCTACGGCGAAAACCCCAACCGGCTGCAGCACTATTACCAGTTCCAGGTCATCCTGAAGCCCAATCCGCCCGACCTGCAGGGGCTTTATCTGGAGAGCCTCGCGGCCATCGGCATCGACGCGCACCTGCATGACGTGCGCTTTGTGGAGGACGACTGGGAAAGCCCCACCCTGGGCGCCTGGGGGCTCGGCTGGGAGTGCTGGTGCGACGGGATGGAGGTGTCGCAGTTCACCTACTTCCAACAGGTGTGCGGCGTCGATTGCCGGCCCGTTTCGGGCGAGCTCACCTATGGGCTGGAGCGTCTCGCCATGTACGTGCAGGGCGTGCAGAACGTCTACGACCTCACCTATGTGCCCGCGACCGAGGCCGGCCCGCGCGTGTCGTACGGCGAGGTCTTCCTGCAGGCCGAGCAGGAATATTCGCGCCACAATTTCGAGCACGCCGATACCGAGATGCTGCTGCGCCATTTCCGCGATGCGGAGGACGAATGCGCCGCGCTGCTGGCCGCCGGCGATCGCGGCGACGCGCGCCACCTCATGGTGCTGCCGGCCTACGACCAGTGCATCAAGGCCTCGCACATCTTCAACCTGCTCGATGCGCGCGGCGTCATCTCGGTGACGGAGCGGCAGGGCTATATCGGGCGCGTGCGCGCTTTGTCGCGGCAGTGCGGCGAGGCGTTCCTGCGCACCGAGGCGGGCGGCTTCGTCGAGGCCGCCTGAGCGCGCGACCGGCGCGGCATCGCGCCACGCCAATGGAAACGGGACGTTAACGGGCGTCATGTTGAGGTTGCATCGTCGTTACGGATGTCCTCGATGCCCACCCGCCACCGCCGCCGTTCCCGGTTTTCGTTTCTGGTGCTGCCGTTCGCGCTCACCCTGGTGGCCGGCTATTTCAGCTGGCAGTCGACCCGCGGTGCCTTTTCCGGCGACGCTCGCGAAGAATTGCGGGTGCAGCGGCTCGAACTGGAGGTGGAGTTCGCCCGGCTCGAGGCGGTGCGCGAGGCGCTGGAAGCGCGCGTCCTGCGCCTCCGAACCGACGCGCTGGACGCGGACCTTCTCGACGAGCGTGCCCGGGCCAATCTCAACATGGCCTACAGCAACGAAATGGTGATCTTCCACCACGCCGAATCGCCGTCGGTCGCCATTCTCGCCTCGCATGGTTTCGCTGCGGACGCTCGCAATCGTCCGTGAGTTGGCGCCGCACGCATTGACGCCGACGGCCGCTGGGCAGCACAACGCCGGGTAACGCAATTGTGCCGCCTGCCG
>JAUIJH010000228.1 GCA_030431335.1 Alphaproteobacteria bacterium | reverse complement strand
TCCTCGAGGTGGATTCCAAGGTTCGCGGCTATATCACCTACGGCGCGAGCCGGATGCGCACCCTGCCCTACCGCGCAGAGGTCTACGAGCTCTACATCCAGCCCGAATTCATCGGCGCCGGGTTCGGCCGCCGGCTGTTCCGCACCGTGCAGCAGCGCCTGTCGCGCCGTGGGCATGACGCGCTGGTCGTCTGGTGCCTGCAGGACAATGTGGGTGCCTGCTCGTTCTACGAGCATCTGGGCGGCCGCGTCGTCGCCAGTGCCAACGAGCCGTTCGAGAGCACCGAGATCTCCAAGGTTGCCTATGCGTTCGACCGGCGCCCCCCATCGCGGGTGAGGCCCTCGCCTTGATCCGGCTGGACGCCGTGTCGCTCGGTGCCGTGCCGCCGGACGACGTGAATGTCATCGTCACCGCTCCGACCGGCAACGAGCCCTATGCCGTGAGTGTCGACGATATCACCGGCGCGCTGAGCGTCACGCACCTGTTCAACAGCTACATGCGCCTGCCGGGCAATCTCGGCGTCATCCCCCACACGTTGAGCGACACGGCCGACCCGCTGCAGGCGCTGTTTTATGCCGACCACGTCCTCGCACCGGGAATGATCGTCGCGGCACGCCCCATCGGCGTCCTCTACGTGTCGGACGACGGCCGCGACGAGATCACGCTGCTCATGGTTCCGGCGGTGCGCCTCACCCGGCGCTACAACGCCATCCAGAACTATGCCGACCTGCCGGCCGCCACGCTGCGTCAGATCGCCCATTTCTTCTGCCACTACCGCGACCTGGACGAGCATCGGCCCCAGCGCACCGCCGGCTGGGGCGATGTCAACGAGGCCCGACGCGTGATCCTGGAAGCAGCCGGGCGCGCCTTGCAACCCATGGGCCTGGTCGACCCCTAGCCTCTCTGCCAGTGCTTGCGCCTCCCCGCACCCATTGCATCGCCTCCATATTTCCATTAATTTGGAACTATGGAAACAGATGATGCCGTGGGCGCCCTCGCCGCCCTCGCCAATCCCTCTCGGCTCGGGATCTTTCGCCTGCTGGTCGAGGCCGGCAGCGAGGGACTTGCCGTCGGGCGGATCGGTGCTGCCCTGGGCCTGCCGTCCGCGACGCTCTCATTCCATCTCAAGGAGCTGAAACACGCGGGGTTGCTCGCGGTTCGGCGCGAAGGCCGCTCGTTGATCTACAGCGCCAACTACGCTGCCATGACGGGCCTCATCGACTACCTCACCCGCAACTGCTGCGACGGCAATCCCGCGATTTGCGGGCTGTCCGTCGATGGCACCAAGGAAACTGCATGACCCCCACAGCCGATCGCGATGCCGTCGCGGCGCAAAGCCCCGCCGGTATCGGCTTCTTTGAAAAGTGGCTCTCCGTGTGGGTCGCGCTGTGCATCGCGGCCGGCCTTGCGCTCGGAAACGCTTTGCCGGGCGTGTTCCAGGGGCTCGCCGCATTCGAGGTGGCGTCGGTCAACCTCGTGGTCGCCGTTCTCATCTGGGCGATGGTCTACCCGATGATGGTGGCCGTGGATTTCGCCAGCCTTGCCCACATCGGCGACCGGCCGAAGGGGCTGGTGCTGACGATCGTCGTCAACTGGCTGGTCAAGCCGTTCACCATGGCGGGGCTGGCCGTCCTGTTCTTCGAAGTGGTGTTCCGCGACTTCATCGCCCCGGAAGACGCCCAGCAGTACATCGCCGGCCTTATTCTCCTTGGCGCGGCGCCGTGCACGGCGATGGTTTTCGTCTGGTCGCAGCTGACGCGGGGCGATCCCACCTACACGCTGGTGCAGGTGTCGGTGAACGACGTCATCATGATCTTCGCCTTCGCGCCCATCGTGGCGCTGCTGCTCGGGGTGACCGACATCTCCGTGCCGTGGGAAACGCTGATCCTGTCGGTCGCGCTCTACATCCTCATCCCGCTGGCGGCCGGCGCCCTGACCCGCCGCATCCTCGCCCGCCGCGACCGCAACGGCGAGGACGCCGTCACGCGCTTCACCGCCGCCGCCAAGCCGTTCTCCGTGCTCGGCCTGCTTGCGACGGTGGTGCTGCTGTTCGGCTTCCAGGGGCAGATCATCATTGACGAGCCGGTGCTGATCGCGCTGATCGCCGTGCCGCTGCTGATCCAGTCCTATGGCATCTTCGCGATCGCCTACGCGCTCGCCTGGGCCTGGCGGGTGCCCTTCGCCGTCGCCGCGCCGTGCGCTCTGATCGGCACGTCGAACTTCTTCGAGCTCGCCGTGGCGGTGGCGATCAGCCTGTTCGGCCTGTCGTCGGGCGCGGCTCTCGCCACGGTCGTCGGCGTGCTCGTCGAGGTGCCGGTGATGCTGTCGCTGGTCGCCTTCGCCAACCGCACGCGTCGCTATTTCCCGACCGACAGCAACCCGGGCTGAAGTCTCGGGCGCCGGATTTGGGCTGCCGGGGCGCTTGGACGGCATCGCAACGGCTTGGTAGGGGCGGCCGGATTCGAACCGACATCGGGGCCGTTATGAGCGGCTGGCTTTACCGTTAAGCTACACCCCCGCCAGCGCGCTATCTAGCGGGCCTTGCCGCATGAGTTCAAGCAGCACCGCCGTGCGGCGGGCGCCCACCCGAGCCACTTGTCGACAATACGAAGCCTCGAGCCCTTGGCGGAACATCCTGCTTCGCTAGATTGATGAAGCACGGTCGCGAAACGCGACGTGGAAGAGGGTCCGAGCGGAATGCGCCTCAAAGTGGCGACCTACAACATCAGGAAGTGCGTTGGGCTCGACTGGCGGCGCAAGCCGGAACGCATCCTCGGCGTCATCGGCGAGCTCGAGGCCGACATCCTGGTCCTGCAGGAAGCCGATCGCCGCTTTGGCCGGCGCCTGTCGACGCTGTCACACGGGAGCCTCGGAGCGGCCGGCTGGCGGCCGGTGCCGGTGGCGCAGCACGACGGCGGCATCGGCTGGCACGGCAATGCCATCCTGGTGCGCAAGGGCATCGAGATCGACGCGGTGCACCGCTGCGAATTGCCGGCGCTGGAGCCGCGCGGTGCCATCATCGCTGACCTCACGGTGGAGGGCCGGGCCTTGCGCGCCGTCGGAACCCACCTTGGCCTCACGCACGGCATGCGGGTGCGCCAGGCCCATCACATCATGCTGGAGCTGGCCCGTTTCGCGCCCCGTCCCACGATCATCCTGGGCGACATGAACACCTGGCAGCCACAAGGCGGCTGCATCGCGATCTTCTCCGAGCGCTTCGCCTTCGCCACCCCGAGCGCCACCTTTCACGCCAGCCGGCCCGTCGCGGCGCTGGACCGCATCGGCGTCACCGAAGGCATCGCGGTGCGCGACCAGGGTGTGGTGCGAGAGGGCTGGGCTGCGCGCGCGTCCGACCACCTGCCGCTTTGGGCCGAGCTGGAACTCACGTCGGCCCCCGCATGATCACGCTGCTCATTACGCTGACCGCGTTGTGCGTGCACGGCGCGGGCGTCATCGCGGCGATCCGTGCCGCCGAGCATGCCCACACGGCCCAGGGCGCCGTGGCCTGGGCCATCGCACTGATCGCCATGCCCTGGCTGGCGCTGCCGGCCTACGCCTTCATCGGCCCGCCGCGCCCGGGCGAATTGGAGGACGACCAGGCGACGCTGCGCGCTGCCGCCTATGCGCAGCTGTTCTCGCGCGACAGCGCGCGCGAGGGGCTGGCGCCGATCCCTGCCCGCTGGCGGGTTCTGGAGCGGCTGGCGCCGACGCCGCTGATGTATTCGCGCCAGCCGCGCCTGCTGATCGATGGCGACGAGATCTTCGACGCGGTGTTCGCGCTGATCGACGCGGCGGAGCACGACATCGTCGTGCAATTCTACATCTACCGCGACGACGGGCTCGGCCGGCGCCTGCACGAGGCCCTGGCGCGGCGCGCGCGCGAGGGCATCATCGTGCGCCTCCTGTATGACGGCATCGGCGCGCGCAGCGTACCGGCCCAATACTGGGACAGCCTGCGGGAAGCGGGCGTCCACGTGCAGGAGTTCCACCTCAAGCGGCGCCTACCGAAGATGCTGCGCATCAACTACCGGAACCACCGCAAGCTGGTGGCCGCCGACAGCCGCATCGCCATCATCGGCGGCCCCAATGTGGGCGACGAATATCTCGGTCTCGATCCAAGCTTCGGCGACTGGCGCGACACCGCCATCGCCATCTCCGGGCCGGCGGCGCAGGTGGCCCAGGCCGCCTTCGTCTCCGACTGGCTGTGGGCGGGCGGCGACGAGGATGCGGTGCGCTACGTCGCGATGACGGACGAGGAGAGCGAGGCGTGCGACGTACCAGTGCAGCTGTTGCCGACCGGCCCGGCCGATACGCTCCCAGCCTGCTCGCTCGCCTTCATGCACCTGATCGGCTCCGCAAAGGAGCGGCTGTGGATGACGACGCCCTATTTCGTGCCGGACCTCGATGTCCTCAACACGTTGAAGCTGACCGCGCTGCGCGGCGTCGACGTGCGCGTGCTGATCCCCGACCGGCCCGACCACACCATCGTCTGGATGGCCGGCTTCGCCTATGCCGCCGAAATCCAGCAGGCGGGGGTCAAGCTCTTCCGCTACCGGGCCGGCTTCATGCATCAGAAAGTGATGGTGGTCGACGATGAGGTGGGCGTGGTCGGCACCGCGAATTTCGACAACCGCTCCCTGCACCTCAATTTCGAGAACACCGTCGTCGTGTTCGACCAGAAGTTCACTGCCGAACTGGCGGCGATGCTGGAACACGATTTCGCGAGGAGCCGGGAACACGACGAAGAAACCTTCGCGGCGTTTCCGTGGATCGTGCGGCATCTCGCTCCGGCGACTCGGCTCCTGGCCCCCCTGCTGTAGCAATGGACTTCGGCCGAGTTGTGAAAACGGCGAAAATGGCGTATGTGTTAACGCAACACCAATCAAAATCAGCAATATGGAACGCACGCCTGAGGCGCGCGCATAGAGGAGGCTAAACTGATAACTAACGCCGCGATGAAGTATAGTGTAATCGCCGCAGGCCCACCGTTGAAGACGGGCGAGATCATCAAGGCAGGACTGAGCGCACGCGATGCGCTGCAGGTTCTGGAAGACACGAAATCGACCAGGGGCCCTGCATACATCTGCGACGAGCTTGGCGACATCATCGGCCCGCACGAGCTGGAGCGACGCAGCAAGGGCAAGCAGCCGAAGAGCCTTCCCTGACTGCGGCGCCGTGGGCGGCCGAAGCACACCCGAGATATTGGCGGGACGGACCGACCGGCCCGTCCCGCCAATGCGTCAGTTCTTGGCGGTGAGCTTCTGCGCGTAGACGTTGATGATCAGCGCCATCAGCAGGATCAGCCCACGGATCAGGATCTTCAGGAACGAGTCGATGTCGACGTGGTCGAGCCCGTTGTTGAGGACGCCGAGCACCAACAGCCCGATGATCGTGTAGGGAATGCCGCCACGCCCGCCGAACAGGCTCGTGCCGCCCAGCACCACCGCCGCGATGGCGTCGAGCAGGTAGGAATCGAACTCGTTCTGCTGCGCGGAGCCGAAATAGGCGACGCCCAGCATGCCCGCGATACCGGCGCAGAACGCCGAGATCACCATCACCGCGCCGAGCACCAGCTTGACGTTGACGCCGGAATATTCGGCCGCCTCGCGGTTGCCGCCCACCATGTAGATGTAGCGCCCGAACCGCGTGTAGGTGAGCACGAGGTGCGCCACCAGCAGGAACAGCGCCGCCACGATCACGATCCACGGCACGCCGTAGAAGCGCCCCGCCCCCAACTCGTGGATGATGCCGGGCACCGCGTAGGCGATCTGGCCACGCACCAGCAGCGCCGAGATGCCGGCCGCGATCTGCATCATCGCCAGCGTGATGATGAAGGACGGGATGCCGATGCGCGTCAGCCCGACGGCATTGGCTAGACCCAGGCCGCACGCGGTGAGGATCGCGAGCAGGATCGCGAACACGCCGGGCAACGGCACGTTGGCGATGTTGACGTAGCTTTCCTGCACCGTGAAAAACGCCACCACGATGCCCGCCGCATTGGCGACGGCGGCGAACGACAGGTCGATCTCGCCGCACAGGAGCACGAAGGTCAGGCCCGTCGCCATGATCGCGGTAATCGAGATCTGGCGAAAGATGTTGGCCGCGTTGTCGGCGGTGGAAAAGGACGGGCTCGCCACCGCGAACACGACGATGAGGAAGAACAGCGTCGCGAGCGGCGCGATCTCGCGCACGCGGCTGATGAAGAAGCCGCGCAGGCCGCCCGCGCGCTCCTTGTGGGACCCCTCCAGGCTCATGCCGCGGCGAGCAGGTCGTCCTTGGCGATCGCCTTGCCGGCGAACTCCTCGACGATCCGTCCCTTGCGCATCACGATCACGCGGGTTGCGAGCGCCAGCACCGTTTCAGGCTCGGTCGACAAGACCACGACGCCGACGCCCTTCGCGCTCAGTCCCTTGACGATTGTCACCACATCCTCCTTGGCACCGACGTCCATTCCGCGCGTCGGCTCACACATGACGAGTACTTTCGGCAGCCGGGTCATCCAGCGGCCCAGGGCCACCTTCTGCTGGTTGCCGCCTGACAGGGATTTCAAGTGCGCCAGCTCGTTGGCCGGTCGCACGCCGAGCGTCGCGACGTGGCCGCGGGCGATTTCGCGCTCTCGCTCGGGCCGCAGCCAGAACTTGTCGATGTGCTCCAGCACGCTGATCGACATGTTGGTGAAGACCGGCTGATCGCCGAACAGCATCTGGCCGCGGCTTTCGGGCACGAAGGCGAGGCCGGCCGCCTTGGCCTGGGACGTGCGGGCGAAGCGGCGCGTCTCGCCGTCGAGCGCGATGTGCCCCTCGGCGGGGCGGATCTTGCCGAACAGCGCCCGCGCCAGCTCGAGCTGCCCGCACCCCATGAAGCCGTAGATGCCCAGCACCTCGCCCGGCGCGACGGTGAAGCTCACATCCTCGAAGTGCGGCCTGTGGGTGATGTGCTCGACGGCGAGGACCGGCGCTTCGGTGGGGCGCGGCTTCATCGGCACGGCACCGGTGTAGCTCTCTTCCAGCTCGCCGAGGCCGAGGCCGATCATCTTCTGGATGATCCAGGCCTTGTCGATGTCGGCGGCGTTCTCCGTCGCGACACGCTCGCC
>JAUIJH010000227.1 GCA_030431335.1 Alphaproteobacteria bacterium | reverse complement strand
CTTGCCGGGCTGGGGCGGCGAGCGCAAACCCGGCCGCGCGCCCCGCCGGGCGGCGCGCCCCGCGCGGGCCGGACGGCCGGGCCCTAGGCAGGCCGCCGCGCCGGGTGATATGCCGGACCGCGCCACCCCCCACCAGCCACGGATCGCCGATGACGAACAACGAGATGCCGATCGCCACGGCGCAGCTGCGGCGGCTGGTGGAGCAGGCGTTCGCGCGGGCGCGCCTGGCCGAGGCGGACGCGCGCCTCGTCGCCGACGTGCTCGTGTGGGGCGACGCGTCCGGCCACGGCTCGCACGGCACCATGCGCGCGCCGCGCTATCTCGGCCTGGCCGCCCGCGGCGAGCTCGACCTTGCGGCACGGCCCCAGCTCGCCATGGACGGCGGCGCGCTGTTCAAGGTGGACGGGCAGCGCGCGGCCGGTGCCGTCGCCATGGCCCGCGCCGTGGCCGAGGCGGCGGAGCGGGCGCGCGCGCACGGCATCGCCTTCGGCGCGGTGGCCGACACCACCCACATCGGCCCCGCCGGCTACCACGCGCTGGCGCTGGCCGAGCGCGGGCTGGTGGGCATCGTCGCCGCCTCCGGCATTCCCTTGATGGCCTATTTCGGCACCGCCACGCCGGCGCTGTCCACCGCGCCGATCGCCATCGCCGTGCCCATCGCCGGCCGCGCGCCGATGGTGCTCGACATGGCCTCCAGCGTCGCCGCCTTCGGCAAGCTGCGCCAGGCGGCGGAGGCGGGGCGGGCGATCCCGGAAGGCTGGGCGCTCACCGCCGCCGGCGCGCCCACCACCGATCCCGACGCGGCCGACGTCCTCCTGCCGCTCGGCGGGCCCAAGGGCGCGGGGCTGGCGCTGATGCTCGAATGCCTCACCAGCATCCTCGCCGGCGCGCCGATCCTGGAGCCGATGCTGGCGGGCCGCGCCAACACGCACAAGCAGGCCGCCTTCGTCATCGCGCTCGATGCCGCGCGGTTCGGTCCGCAGGCCGCGTTCGAGGGCGAGGTGCTGGCGCTGGCCGAGGCCATCGAAGCGCAGCCCCGCGCGCCCGGGTTCGACGAGATCCTGATGCCGGGCGCCCGCTCCGCGCGCGAGCGCGAGCGCCACCGCGCGTCCGGCACCGTCATGCTGCCGGCCGCCCTCATCGCGCAGCTCACGGCGCTCGCCGGCTGACCCCGCCTCAGCGATAGCCGAAGTGGCGCAGCTGGCGCTCCAGCCGCGCATCGATGCGCGCGATGGTCGCCGGCGCCAGCTTGCGCCGGTAGTCGCCCGGCAGCATTTGGCGCTTGTGCTGGTCGATGTCCTCCTGCGCGGGCGGGTCGAACTTGGCCGCCTGCCGCGCCACCAGGCGCTCGTAGACGGGCGCCTCGAACGCCAGCGCCGCGCAGAACTCGCCGAACCAGGCGGGAAAATCGCCCACCATCGCCTCGTAGGTGAGGACGCGGATCCCCGGCAGCCGCGCCAGCAGCGCGATGTAGTTGTCGAGCGCCAGCGCGTAGCGCTCCAGCAGGTCGTCGAGCACGTATTCATCGATGCCGCGCCGGTACATCGCCGCGCGCCGGGTGTTGTCGAGCCCTTTGTTGTGCAGCCGCAGAAAGCCGAAATAGCCCGACACCATGCAATCGCGCGGGTCGCGCATGTTGAGGACCGCGCGGTCGCCGGGACGGAAGAAGGCGGGGGGAAAGAAATCGGCCCGCCGGATCGGCGCGAACACGCCCGCGTGGCGCTGCCAGTTGGCGAGCTGCGGCGCGAAGGCATCCACTTTGCCCGCCCCGTCCGCCTTGCCCGCCCCGTCCGAGCCACGCACCCGCATCGCCGCGCCCTCGGGGCCGGTCTCGGCGAAGGCGCAGGCGCTGCCGCCCAGCACCACCGCCGGCTCGCCCGCGGCGAGCGCGCAATTCTTGGCGATGCCGCCCAGCACGCTGGAGCCGCCGCGGTGGATGGCGAAGACGAAGCGGTTCATGCCCCGCCGGCGGCCGCAAAGTGCGCGTAGAGCGCGAGATCCTTGGCGTTGGTCTCGCCGATCAGCCGGTCGAATGCGGCGCCGTCGCCGTCCGGCATCGCGTGCGGCGGGCCGACATTGAGCCGGTTCGCATTCATCGTGGCGCCGGGAAACAGGCGCGCCAGCGGCGCCAGGTAGCTCGCCGGCGCCTCCAGCAGACCCACCACGGCGAAATTGGCCTCCACATGCGCGATCGCCTCGGCGGCGCCGATGTCGCCGCGCCCCGTCAGCATCCGGGTCATGAGGTTGCCGATCTCCGGATTGCCGGCCGCCGCCAGCGTCTCCACGAAGGCGAGCGGGCTCATTTCGGCGAGGCGGGGGAACTCGCGGTGGAGGTGGTGGTGCGCCTGTGTCGTCACATGGCGGTGGAACGACAGGATGCGCGCGCGCGGCTCGCGCAGCACGGTGATGTAGACGAGCCCGTCGCGAGCCTTGTGCAGCGGCGTCGCGCTGAAATTCTGGTGGCCGCCCACGCCGTCGAGCGCGTCGAGGCCGGCAAGGTCCTCCGGCCGGCCGCGCAGGTGCCGGTAGTTGAAGCCGGGGATCGCCTCCAGCGTGCGGTGCAGCGACGTGCCGCCGCACTTGGGCACGTGCACGAAGATCAGCGTGTGGCGGCCGGGGCGAAACGGGCCGTCCTTCAGGGGTTCGATCTTGGGCGGGGGCATCCTGGCTCGGTTCTAGGCTTCGGCGGGTTCGGTGGGTTCGGCCGGCTCGGCGCGCGGCATGGCCGGCGCGGCGAGCGCGGCGGGCGCGTCAGGCGCGGCGGGTTCTTGGGCGCGGGCGTCGCGCACGATCGACAGCGTGCGCAGCGCGAGCGACAGGCGCCGCCCGCCGCCGGGCTCCGGCCAGCATTCGCCCGCGCGCAGGGTGATCTCGAACTGGCCGTGCGGCAGCGCCTGCGGGCAACGCACCGTGACGATGCCGCCGGCGCGATAGCTATGGCGGAGCGGCAGGCGCCCCGCCGTCTCGCCGTCGATCAGGATCTCCATGGTCTGCCGCTCGCACAGGGGGTCGACGGTAAAGGCATCGATCGACACGCTCACCCGTTGGCCGGCCAGGGCAGGGTTGGCGGGCAGGCGCAGCGTCGCGCATTCGCCGTCGATCCAGGTGTGGCTCCCCTCCGGCGTGCTCCAGCCGGTGCCGAGATAGGCGCCGGCATTGCCCTCGCCGAACGCGAGATGCAGCGCCCCCGCGATGCGCCCCGCCCGGTCCGCGCCCGCCCGGTGCGGCTGCGGCGCGGCGAGGAGCCTGCGCACCGCCCCGAGCCGCCCCAGCACGTAGAACTCCACCCCGTCCTTGTGGCTGTCGAGGAATTGCGCGTAGGCGGCCGGCGAGCGCGCATAGGCCTCGATCCCGGCGCGGGCGAAGACCATCAGCGCCTCGGTGCGCGGGGCGCGCGGGCCGGCGGCCGCGTCGAGCGCGTCGAGCAGCGTGCGCGCCTGCAGGAGGAAGTGCCGGTGGCCCCGCTCCACCGTGCGCCGCGCCGCCGCGCCGATCTCGGCCAGCCGGTCCAGCTTCACCGGCTGCACCCGCTCGCGGTTGAACAGCACGCCGTTGTACCAGTTGGCGATGTACTCGCTGTGGGTGGGCAGGTCGTTGGCGAAGACGGCCATGCCGCGCGCCATCGCCTCCAGGAACCCCATGCCGATGCCCTCGGCAAGGCGCGGGGCGACGTAGATGTTGGCCTCCTCCAGCGCCGCCCGGTAGGCGTGCGCGCTCTCGCCCCAGGCGGACTGGGTGACCGTGCAGGCGCCAAAACCGACGGCCCCGTCGGCGATCGGCGCCGCCTCGCCGTAGTCGGGCGCGTTGTGCACGTGGAGGGCGGACAGCGCATCGCCCAGGAGCGTGTCCACCATCTCGAGGCTCACGTCGTCCGGCCGCCGCCGCCAGAAGAAGCCGCGCGCGGTGGAATAGTCGCGCACGGGGGCGAAATCGGCCGGGTCGGGATAGTAGCGCACGAACAGGCTGCGGCAGCCGAGCCGCACCGCGCGCACATGCAGCGCGGCGGAGAAGTTGACGAACAGCGCGTCGCGCATGGCCGCGAAGTGGCGGTCGGGCAGGGCGGCGGAGGCGTCGTACATCGGCGCCACCACGGTGCGGTAGCCGGCGGCGATATAGTGCGGTGCCAGGATGTCGAGCTGCCACAGGACGACGAGGTCGAACGCGCCGTCCGGCAGCTGCGCCGGGTCGAGCCCGTCGGGCGCGAGGAACACGGTTTCCACGGCAAAGCGCGTGCGCAGCATGGACACGAAGAAGCGCGAGGAGCCGCTCTTGGCGTGGAACGCGTGGCCGATGAAGAGCGCCCGCCTCATGCCGCCCAGCCGGCGTAGGCGCGCACCGCGTCGGCCGCGTAGCGCGCGCGCCCGGCCGCGGCGAGCTCGGCGAGCTGGTCGCGCGGCAGGGCGTCGATGCGCGCCAGCTGCACCGCGAAATTGAGGTCCGAATGGGCCACCTGGCCAACACCGTAGTGGGCGATCTGCCGCGCGAAGCCCGTGCCGCGCTGGCCCACCACGTAGCGGCCGAACGACACCGCCTCCTGCATCACCGCCGAGCCGCGCTCGCGGTAGATCTCGGCGTCGTAGGGCATGATCACCACGTGCGCGCGGCGATAGCAGGTCTCCATCATCTCCTGGCTCAGCACCGCCGGCAGCACGTTGACGTGGGGCAGCCGGTAGAGCGCGGCCGTGTGCTCCAGCGACTGGACGAGCACGTCGTCCGGCGCGCTCTGGATCAGGAATTCCACTCGCCCGCGCTCGATGATGCGCGCCGCCTCGTCGTAGATCGCCCGCAGCCGCAGGTAGCCCTTGTCGATGCGGGCGGCCCCGGCCGCGAGCACCACCAGCGGCCCGTCCGTCGCCATCGGCGCCGCCGGGTGGGCGAGCGGGTAGGGCGTCACCTCCACGGGCAGGGCGAGTTCGCCCGCCATCGCCTCGGCGAGCGTCGGCGTCTCGGCCGAAAGGCGCACCCGGTCCGGGTTGGCATGGGCGAAGCGGTGGAGCTGGCCCATCATCCGGTGCCGCGCGTCCGGCATCGCGTCCGCCACGTGCTCCAGCACCCCGATGAAGCGCAGCCGCAGCATCGGCTTGCGCTCCGCGTTGCCGCTTGAGGCGATGATCGCCCCCATCAGCGTGTAGAAATCGACGCTGGGGAAGAACACCGTGTCGTCCGCGCCGATGTCGTAGGCTTCGTAGAAGGCGCGCATCTCGCCCGCCGCCACGGCGATGCGCTCGTGCGCCGTGCCCAGCGCGCGGACGAATTCGGCCTCCGCGTCGTCCATCAGCCCCGCCACGTCGATGAATTCGCCGTAGAGGAAGGTGAACTCGCGCGCGATGCGGCCCGCGCACAGCGCCTCCGGCAGCAGCCGCGAGGCGATGGCGTGCGTGTGCCACCCCAAGCTCTCGAAGTGGCGATGGAAGTAGTGGAGGGCGTTTACATTGTGGCCATAGGGCAAGGCGCAAACCGGGTCGACAATGAATAGCCGCCGCACGGGCCCCTCCTCATGCCCTTGTCGAGAAAGAGCAAGTAATGCCGCTGATCGTCCCTGGCGAAATGCCGAGCGGCCGCGCCGCCGCACGCAGCGCGCCGCAACGCAGCTTTAGCCAAGGTTCCGCGGGTTCTCAAGGGGCGAGGGGAGGGTGGGCGTCAATATAAACGCGTCGGGAGGCCGCACCCGGGCGGCCTCCTTCTAATTGTTCTTAAGAAGATTAAAGATTAGATCGCCGCCGGATCGGTCGGGCGCATGTGCATGGTGGTCCGCGGACCGCCACGGCGGGTGCGGCCGCGCTCCACGTCGCGCTTGATCAGCCGCACATTGGAACGGTTCGCCTTCCACATCACGTCCGTCACGGTGCCCAAGAGCGGGATCGAACCCAGCAGGGTGTCGCCCAACACGTTGAGCCCCATGCGCGCCAGCGTGCGCTTGCGCACGCCGATACGGTAAGCCTGTACCATAATCGCACTCGACAAAACCAGGCCGGCGGCATCGCCGACGCCCGGGACCAGACCAAGGATCGGGTCGATACCGAACCGAACCCCCATGAAGCTGAATCTCGTGTCGAGCCATCCCGACAGCTTGTCCAGCTCTGCCATCCGCGCATCTGCCGGATCGCGTGTATGCTTCATCCGCGCCATGACAGATAAACAGAATTGGCGAACAATGGTTCCCCCGTGCGGGCGCCGCAGGTCGCGGTTGGCATGGCTCTCGCTTGCCTCGTTCGCGCACAAACAATTGGAGAAGCTGCCCATGTCCGCGACACTCCGTCTTCTAGCCCTCACCGCCTGCCTCGGCGTGGCCACCAGCGATGCTTTCGCCCAGGAATCCTACAACGTGGCCCTCGACGGCACCTTCGCGCCGCACGCCATGCCCAAGCTCGGCGGCGGCATCGAAGGCTTCAACGTCGACCTCGCCAACATCATCGGCGAGCGGCTGGGCGTGGAAATGAACATCACCCCGACCCAGTTCTCCGGCCTGCTGCCGGCCCTGCAGGCGGGCACCTACGACTTCATCGTCGCGCCCACCACCATCACCGAGGAGCGGGCCACCAACCTCCTGTTCGCCGAAGGCTATCTCGACACGGACTATCAGTTCGTCGTCAAGGCGGGCCACGAGCCGGTCACCGATCTCAAGCAGTTCGCCGGCAAGACCATCGCCGTCAACAAGGGCTCGGTGTACGATTCGTGGGCACGGGGCCTGGAAGGCGAGATCGGCTGGACCATCGAGAGCTACGGCACCAACGCCGACGCCACCTGCCCGGACTACCCGATCGAGACCTGGCTGCGCCTGCTGAGCTGGTTCGCCACCCACCTCGACCGCGCCGGCATGAAGATGCCAGCCCCCTGGCCCGCCGCCTCGCCCCCCGCCGACTCGCGCCCACCCGACGCGGACGACGGCGCAGACACTCCCGAACCATGACGCGGACCGCCAAACGTCGTCTCGCCTTCGCCCTCGCCCTCGGCGGTCTGCTGCTCGCAGTCGTGGCGCTGAACGCCCTGGCCTACCGCCACGCCTACGCGATGACCCACTACGTCACTGGCGGCACTCGCACGGCGCAGCCCGAGGCCCTCACCCTGTGGGGCAAGGCTCGGGTCCTGCTCC
>JAUIJH010000027.1 GCA_030431335.1 Alphaproteobacteria bacterium | reverse complement strand
CACCTATCTGGTCTATGCCCAGTCGCTGCTGCAGTTCGACGTCGGCGGCGGATCGGCGGGCGGTATCGTCGCGGTCATTCTCGCAAACATCGTTGCCATCTTCCTGATGCGGATGATCGGCAAGAACCTGGAGGTGTGACGTGGCACGTGCGGTTTCCACACGGCGCCAGGTCGCCGTATCGATCTTCGCCTGGCTCGTTGGCCTGGCGATCTTCTTCCCGATTCTCTGGACGGTGCTGACCAGCTTCAAGACCGAGGCCGAGGCGATCGCATCGCCACCCTCCTTCCTGCTCTTCGACTGGACTCTGGATAACTATGCCGAAGTACAGGAGCGGTCGGACTATTTCCGCCACTTCATGAATTCGGTGGTGATTTCGCTCGGCTCGACGCTGCTCGGCCTGCTGATCGCCATTCCGGCCGCCTGGTCGATGGCCTTCGTGCCGGCAAAGCGGACCAAGGACGTCCTGATGTGGATGCTGTCGACGAAGATGCTGCCGCCGGTGGGCGTGCTGATCCCGATCTACCTCATCTTCCGCGACACGGGGCTGCTCGACACGCAGATCGGCCTCGTCATCGTGCTCACGCTGATCAACCTGCCGATCATCGTGTGGATGCTGTTCACCTACTTCCGCGAGATCCCCGGAGAGATCCTGGAAGCGTCGCGAATGGACGGGGCGGAGCTGCGCTCGGAGATCATCTACGTTCTGGTGCCGATGGCGGTGCCGGGAATCGCGTCCACGTTGCTCCTCAACATCATTCTCGCCTGGAACGAGGCGTTCTGGACGCTTAACCTCACCGCCGCCAAAGCCGCGCCGCTGACGGCCTTCATCGCGAGCTACTCGTCGCCTGAGGGCCTATTCTATGCCAAGCTTTCGGCGGCCTCCACGATGGCGATCGCGCCGATCCTCATCCTCGGGTGGTTCAGCCAAAAACAGCTCGTCCGCGGCCTGACCTTCGGCGCGGTGAAGTAGGGGACACCGATGGGTCACATCAGCCTGAAACAGGTCACGAAGAACTTCGGCTCCACCGAAGTCATCAAGCCGCTCGATCTCGAAATCAACGAAGGCGAGTTCGTCGTCTTCGTCGGCCCGTCGGGCTGCGGCAAGTCCACGCTCCTGCGCCTCATCGCGGGCCTGGAGGACATTTCGTCCGGCGTGATCGAGATCGACGGGGTCGACGCCACCCACACGCCGCCGGCCAAGCGGCGCCTGGCGATGGTGTTCCAGTCCTACGCGCTCTACCCGCACATGACGGTGCGCAAGAACATCGCGTTCCCGCTCAAGATGGCCGGCATGGAAAAGGCCGAAGCCGACAAGCGCATCGAGAACGCGGCCAAGATCCTCAACCTCACCGACTATCTGGAGCGCCGGCCGGGGCAGCTGTCGGGCGGCCAGCGCCAGCGCGTCGCCATCGGCCGCGCCATCGTGCGCGAGCCGGCCGCCTTCCTGTTCGACGAGCCGCTGTCCAACCTCGATGCCGCCCTGCGCGTCAACATGCGTCTGGAAATCTCCGAGCTGCACAACAGCCTCGCGACCACGATGATCTACGTCACCCACGACCAGGTCGAAGCGATGACCATGGCGGACAAGATCGTCGTCCTGTCGGCGGGTCGCATCGAGCAGGTGGGCTCCCCGCTCGACCTCTACCGCTCGCCGAAGAACCTCTTCGTCGCCGGCTTCATCGGCTCGCCGAAGATGAATTTCATCGAAGGCCCGCACGCGCAGAAGTTCGGCGCCGCCACCGTCGGCGTGCGCCCCGAGCACATCACGCTGTCCACGACCGAGGGCGAATGGTCGGGCAAGGTCAACGTCTCCGAGCACCTCGGCTCCGACACGTTCCTGCATGTCGAGGTGCCCGGAATCGGCACCATCACCGCCCGTGCCGATGGTGAATTCGGCGTTCACCACGGCGACACCGTCTACTTGACGCCCGCGCCCGACAAGTTGCACCGTTTCGATGCACAGGGACAATCCATTTGAAACGTTTGGACGGGAAGTCGGCGCTCATCACGGGCGCCGCACGCGGTATCGGTCGGGCCTTCGCCGAGGCCTACGTACGCGAAGGCGCAGTGGTTACCATTGGCGACATCAATATCGAACGCGCGCGGGAGACGGCGGCGGCCATCGGCCCGGCCTGCAGCGCCGTCCAGATGGACGTCACCGATCAGGCGTCCATCGACAAGGCGGTCGACTCCGTCGCTGAAGCGCGCGGCCTCGATATCCTCATCAACAACGCGGCGCTGTTCGACCTCGCCCCCATCGTCGAGATCACGCGCCAGAGCTACGACACGCTGTTCGCGATCAATGTCGCCGGCACGCTGTTCACCATGCAGGCGGCGGCCAAGCACATGATCGCGGCCGGCAGGGGCGGCAAGATCATCAACATGGCGAGCCAGGCCGGCCGCCGCGGCGAGCCGCTGGTGGCGATCTACTGCGCCACCAAGGCGGCGGTCATTTCGCTCACCCAGTCCGCAGGGCTCGACCTCATCAAGCACGGCATCAACGTCAATGCCATCGCCCCCGGCGTCGTCGACGGCGAGCATTGGGACGGGGTCGATGCCAAGTTCGCCCAGCACGAGGGGCTCGCGCCGGGCGAGAAGAAGCGCCAGGTCGCGGCCGCCGTGCCGTTCGGCCGGATGGGCACCGCCGAGGATCTCACCGGCATGGCCGTCTTCCTCGCCAGCGCCGAGGCGGACTACATCGTCGCCCAGACCTACAATGTCGACGGCGGCAACTGGATGAGCTAGCGCGCCCTTCGCCCGGGTGAGACATCCGGGCGGGAACGCGCCATCGCGATCGCGCCGACGGCCCGCCCGCGCTCCCGGTGCGTGGGTGGACACCGTTTTTCGGCCCCCCTACGGTCGCGCCAGAACAGGACCGAACCGATGCCGACCAAGCTCAGCAACGCCACCCTCGCGCAGATCACCAAAGCCGCGACGCCCCGCTACGACAGGAGCGCCCTCAGCCCCGGCATCGTTCATTTCGGCGTCGGCAATTTTCATCGCGCGCACCAGGCGGTCTACCTCGACAGCCTGTTCAACAAGGGCCGCGACCACGACTTCGCGATACGCGGCGCCGGCGTGATGCCGGGCGACGAGCGCCTGCGCAACGCCCTCGCCGGCCAGGATTACCTGACGACGGTGGTGGAGCAATCGGCCGAAGAGAGCAGCGCCCGCGTCACCGGCGCGATGACCGACTTTCTGCCCGTCGCCGATGTCGGCGCGATCACCGCCGGCCTCGCCGATCCCGCGATCCGCATCGTCTCCCTCACCGTCACCGAGGGCGGCTACTTCCTGGACGCGGACGGGGCTTTCGATGCCGCCGCGCCGGCCATCGTCGCCGACGCCGCCGCGCCGCAGACCCCCAAGACCGTGTTCGGCCTGATCGCCGCCGCGCTCGCCCGCCGCCGCGCCACCGGGATCGCGCCGTTCACGGTGATGAGTTGCGACAACATCCCCCACAACGGCGTCGTCGCCCGCTCGGCCGTGGCCGGGCTCGCGCGCCTGTCCGACGTGGCGCTGGCCGAATACATCGAAAACGAGGTCGCCTTCCCCAACGGCATGGTGGACCGCATCACGCCGGCGACGGGCGAACGCGAGCGCCGCCTCACCGCCGAGTTGTTCGACATCGCCGATGCCTGGCCGGTGTTCTGCGAGGACTTCGCCCAGTGGGTGCTGGAGGATAATTTCCCCACCGGCCGTCCCGCCTTCGCCGAGGTGGGCGTGGAGTTCGTCTCCGACGTCGCGCCCTACGAGGCGATGAAGATCCGCATCCTCAATGGCGGCCATGCGATCATCGCCTATCCGGCGGGCCTCCTCGGCATCGAGTTCGTGCACGAGGCGATGCAGGATCGTGACGTCGCCGCCTTCCTCGACAAGGTGGAGCGCGAGGAGGTCCTGCCCATCGTTCCGCCCGTGCCCAACACGGATATCGCCGCCTATTTCACCGAGATCAAGCGCCGCTTCGCCAATCCCAAGATCGCCGACACCGTGCGGCGGCTCTGCCTCGACGGCTTCAACCGGCAGCCGAAATTCATCGTGCCCTCGGTCCGAGACCGGCTCGCGGCGGGCGGTTCGGTGGTGGGGCTCGCGCTGGAATCGGCGCTGTGGTGTCGCTACTGCGCCGGCGAGACGGACGACGGCACTCCCATCGCCCCCAACGACCCCGAGTGGGATCGCCTGGTGCCGCTCGCCCAGCGCGCCCGCACGGAGCCCGCCGCCTGGCTCTCCCTCGACACGGTCTATGGCAACGTCGCGACCGCGCCGGCTTTTGCCGAACCGTTCGCCGCGGCCCTCACGGCGTTGTGGCGCGACGGCACGCGCTCCGTTCTCCAGCGCTACGCCGCCGGCCAGCCAATCGCTTAGCTCGAGCAGCGTCCGGCCTACGCGGCGCGCACCCGTTCCGGGAAGAGGGCCGCGATCGCGGCGCGATTGGCGGCCGCGATGCCTTTTTCGGTGATCAGCCCGGTCACCAGGCGTGCCGGCGTCACGTCGAACGCGTAGTTCGCCACCGGCGAGCCGTCCGGCGTCACCTGCACGGTGGTGATTTCGCCCGTCGGCGTCTTGCCGTGGACGAGGCTCACCTCCTCGCCGCGGCGCTCTTCGATCGGGATGTCGAAGCCGGAGGCGAGGGTGAAGTCGATCGTCGGCGAGGGCAGCGCGACGTAGAAGGGCACGTTGTTGTCGTGCGCGGCGAGGGCCTTCAGGTAGGTGCCGATCTTGTTGCAGACGTCGCCCTCGGCGGTGGTGCGGTCGGTGCCGACGATCACCATGTCGACCATGCCGTGCTGCATCAGGTGGCCGCCTGCGTTGTCCACCACCACGTGGTGCGGCACGCCGTGGTTGTTGAGCTCCCAGGCCGTAAGCGCCGCTCCCTGGTTGCGCGGGCGCGTCTCGTCGACGAAGACGTGGACGGGAATGCCGGCCTCGTGCGCGTGGTAGATCGGCGAGGTGGCGGTTCCCCAGTCGACGGTGGCGAGCCAGCCGGCGTTGCAGTGGGTGAGGATGTTGACCGGCGCGCCCGGCGCCTTGGTCGCCGCGATCTCCTCGATGAGGGCAAGGCCGTTGACGCCGATCTGGCGGCAGATCTCGACGTCCTCGTCGCAGATCTCCGCGGCGCGGCGCCAGGCGGCGGCCTCGCGCTCGGCCTCGGGCAGCGGCTTCAGCACGGCGAGCATCTCATCGAGCGCCCAGCGCAGGTTGACGGCGGTGGGGCGCGTCGCGAAGAGCTGGTCGTAGGCGGCTGCGAGGCGCGCGTCGCCAGCGTCCTCGTTGAGCGCCAGGGCAACGCCATAGGCGGCCGTCGCACCGATCAGCGGCGCGCCGCGCACCAGCATCTCGGCAATGGCGTGGGCCGCATCCTCGAGGCTCGCGAGCGACACGGTCTCGAAGCGGTGCGGCAGCTTGGTCTGGTCGATGATGCCGACGGAGCCGGCGCGCCCGCCCTCGGGGAGCCGCTCGGGCCAGATCGTGCGGGTTGGTTTGCCGTTGACCTTCATTGCCCGTCTCTCAGGATCTTGTATGCGCGCTCGATGGCGGCGTTCAAATTCTTCAAGCTCCCGCGCTCTACGATCAGCGCGCGGGCCATGACAAGGGCCCGCTTCTCGCATTCGACCCGCACCGCGCGCGACTTGATGGAATCGAAATCGGCGACGCCGGCGAGCCCCAGGATGCGGCGCACCATCTTGGCGCCCGCAAAGCCGAGCATTTCCTCCTCGGCCCGCGTCAGGAAACTCGTCATCGCGATCTCCGCCGCGTCGATGTGGCCCTGATCCTCGAACAGCTTGCGCGAGAAGGCATCGCCGGTGCGCTCGGTCCGCCAGAGGTTGAAAAAGCATGAGTTGGCGCGGTTGAAACAGCGCTCGATCTGCTCGAGCACCCAGTCCTGGTAGATTTCCGGCTTGTCGCCGAGCCCCGGCTGCGCGAACACGTTGAGGAAGAGGTTGGCGATCAGCGCGCCGGGGTCGAAGGGCATCGGTCCGTAGAAGGCGAACTCGGGATCGATGACGCGCACGTCCTCGTCGCCGCCGGCCTCGCCCACCATGACCGAACCGGTGTGGAGGTCACCGTGGATGAGTGCCTCCGCGCGCGTCAGGAAGCTGAACTTCAACTCCTGCACCGCCGCCTTCCACTGCGGATCGGCGCGGATCCCGGCGACCGTCTCGTCGAGCTCCGGCGAGGTCCAGCGATTGAGCGGGTGGTCGTAGTAGGGGTCGGTGAAGACGAGATCCTCGGTGATCTTGCACAGCGCCGTGTTCTGCGAAAACAGCGCCATCTCCGCCTTCTTCTCGTCAGCCGGCAGAGCGAGGTCGGAGGTGCGGAACAGCGTCTCGGCGATGAAGTCGCCCATGGTGATGGCGGCCGTCTCGTGGCGCTGCCGGGCGATCAGCGCATGGCGCCAGGTGATGTGCGAGGACAGGTTCTCCATCGCGATCAGCGCCTGCGGCCCGTCGTAGTGGTAGATCTCCGGCACCGAGCCGTTGGCCTTGTCCTGCCGCACGAGCGCGGCGTGCTCGAAGTGGGAGCGCGACAAGGGCAGCGGCCAGCTTTCGCCGACGAGGCGCACATAGGGCAGGGCCTGCTTCAGGCAGAGCGATCCCTCGGGTCCCTCGACAATGTAGACATAGTTGAGGTTGCCGTCCCCCACCTCGCGGACGCTCCACTGGCAGGGCTCGCCGCCCAGCCGTGCGACCAGCTCCGGATAGGCGCTGATCCGGGCTGGTACGGAGCCGATATCGAGCGGACGGTAGTCGGTGTAATCGGGGATATCGTCAGGGTTCCCCTGCCGCCGTATATATTGTGCTTGGAGTCCCATGAAGAAACGTACTCGCGCGAATTTTACTGTTCCGCACAAAACATGCGGGACATCCGGAACGCTAGACCCCGTGGCCGCCATACACAACTCTACCGTTCCGACAGGACCGCAATGAGAGGCCTCGCATGACCGTCCGGGGCGCTCATAAACCGGCGCTGGCCATGGCAGCGGCCCCTTTCGGCGCCGACGGGCACCATTGTCCGAATCAATCTGAAATTGTTTTCGCGCGGGCGGCCCGATGAACGTGCAACGCGAAGGCCGCGATGGGCCGGTGATGCCGGAAGGCCGCGGCTACAAGATGCGCGGGGAGGGGGCGACCACCGTTGCGGTGACGCCCGAGAAGCTGTGGGCCGTGGTGATGGACGAGCGGCGGCTTGCCGCGGCGATACCGGGCGCCGACACGCTGCACCGCGCCGATGCGGAGGGAATGCGCGTCTATGCGGCGGACGTCGGCATCGGGGTCGGCCGTCTCAAGGGCGTCTACCGCGTCACGGCCGAGTTCGCGCGGATGGACGCGCCGACGGCGATCGACCTCTTCGGCGGCGCCACGGGGCCGTTCGGCTCCTCGCGCGGCGAGGGGTGGGTGGATTTCGCGCCGGTGCCGGAGGGCACCGAGGTGCGCTACTGCTACGCGATCCTCATCAAGGGTGCCGTGGCCATCGTGGGCGGGCGCCTGCTCGACGCGGCGGCCGGAGCGCTGATCGCCAAATTCTTCGCCCGCCTCGCCACCGCCGCGCAGGAGGAAGCCGACCCCGCTCAGCCTTGACGCTTCGCGCCCGCGGTGCACACGATCCCCGCAAACAACCGAGCGGGAGTGACGCGGATGGCGAGCATCAAGGGACCGGGCCTGTTTCTGGCGCAGTTCGCGGGCGATGAGGCGCCCTTCAACACGTTGCCGGCCATTGCGGCCTGGGCTGCCGATTGCGGCTACGCCGCGGTGCAGATCCCGACCTTCGACGCCCGCCTGTTCGACCTCGCCAAAGCTGCCCAGTCGAAGGATTATTGCGACGAGGTGAGCGGCATCTGCCGCGAGGCCGGGGTCGAGATCACCGACCTGTCGACGCACCTGCAAGGCCAGCTCGTGGCCGTCCACCCCGCCTACGACGCCGCCTTCGACGCGTTTGCACCGGCCGAGGTGCACGGCAAACCGGCCGAGCGCCAGGCCTGGGCCGTCGAGCAGATGAAGCTGGCCGCCGCCGCCTCCAGGAATTTCGGCTTCGCCACCTCGGTGTCCTTCACCGGCGCGCTCGCCTGGCCGTTCCTCTATCCCTGGCCGCAGCGCCCGGCCGGGCTGATCGACGAGGCGTTCGACGAACTCGCCCGCCGCTGGCGCCCCATCCTCGACGCGTACGAGGAGGCCGGCACCGATGTGGGCTTCGAGATCCACCCCGGCGAGGACGTGTTCGACGGCGCAACGTTCGAGATGTTCCTGGAGCGGCTCGACAACCACCCGCGCTGCCGGATCAACTACGATCCGTCCCACTTCGTCCTGCAGCAGCTCGACTATATCGACTTCATCGACATCTACGCCGAGCGCATCTGCGCGTTCCACGTGAAGGACGCCGAGTTCAACCCCACCGGGCGGCAGGGCGTCTATTCCGGCTTCCAGCCGTGGAAGGACCGGGCCGGCCGCTTCCGCTCGCTGGGCGACGGGCAGGTGGATTTCTCCGCCGTATTCTCCGCCTTCGCCACCATCGGCTACGAGGGCTGGGCCGTGGTGGAATGGGAGTGCGCGCTGAAGGAAGCCGAGGCGGGCGCGCGCGAAGGCGCCGCCTTCGTCAAGGATCACATCATCCCCGTCACCGACAAGGCGTTCGACGACTTCGCCGGCGGCAGCAGCGACCGCGCCGCCGTCCGCCGTCTGCTCGGCCTCGCCTGACCTCGGCCGACTTCGCATGGCCGTGGCGCACGGGGGGAAATCTGGCCGCCGAAACTAGGTGCTCGCACGTGATGGAAACGACAAACCAATCCTGTAAGAATTGAACCAAGGGGTCGGCGTGGGGCCGGCGTGACGGCGAGCGGGGAACCTTCGCCGTTTTGGAGAGGACATAGGCGAATGAGTTTGCGCACTCTGACCGCCGCGCTCGCGGTAATCTGCCCGGCGCTGGCGCTGGCCGACGACACGGTCACCATCTTGCACATCAACGACCTGCACAGCCGCATCGAGCCGATCTCCAAGTATAACGGCACCTGCAGTGCCGACGACGATGCGGAAGGCAAATGCTTCGGCGGCGCCGCCCGTCTCGTCACCGCCATCAACGATGCGCGGGCGAGCACCAACTACCCGGTCCTGCTGCTCGACGGCGGCGACCAGTTCCAAGGCTCCCTGTTCTACACCTACTACAAGGGTCAGGCCGCCGCGGAGATCATGAACACCATCGGCTTCGACGTGATGGCCGTCGGCAACCACGAATTCGACGACGGCCCCGAGGTGCTGCGCGACTTCGTGAAGGCGGTGAAGTTCCCGCTCGTCATGGCCAACGCCGACGTCGCGGCCGAATCGCCCATCGCGGACCTCATCGCCCCCACGGCAATCGTCGAGGCCGGCGGTCAGCGCTACGGCGTCATCGGGCTGACGCCGCAGAACAACGCCGAGCTGGCCTCGCCTGGGCCGACGATCACCTTCACCGACCCCGCGGCCGCCGTGGCGCGCGAGATCGAGACGCTGAAGGCCGCCGGGGTCGAGCGCATCATCGTGCTCAGCCACTCGGGTCTCAACGTCGACAAGCGCATCGCGGCCGAGGTGCCGGGCATCGACATCATCGTCGGCGGCCACTCCCACACGCTGCTGTCCAACGCCATCGAGGGCGCGGCCGAATCCTATCCCGTGATGGTGGAGAATTCCGGCGGCACCACCCCCATCGTTCAGGCCGGCTCCTACGGCAAGTATCTCGGCAAGATCGACATCACCTTCAACGATGCCGGCGATGTGACCGACCTCGCGGGCGACACCGGCGTCATTGACGCCAGCGTCGCGAAGGACTCGGCCATGGACGCGCGCGTCAACGAGCTCGCCAAGCCGCTGGAGGAGATCCGCAGCCGTGAGATCGGCACGTCGGCCGTGGCGATCGACGGCAGCCGCGAGACCTGCCGCGCCGAGGAATGCACCATGGGCGTTCTCGTCGCCGATGCGATGCTCGACCGCGTCAAGGACCAGGGCATCACGATCGCGATCCAGAACGGCGGCGGCCTGCGTGCCTCCATCGACGAGGGCACCGTGACCATGGGCGAGGTGCTCACCGTGCTGCCGTTCCAGAACACGCTGGCGACCTTCCAGCTCACCGGTGCGGACGTGATCGCGGCGCTGGAGAATGGCGTGTCGCAGATCGAGGACGGTGCGGGCCGCTTCCCCCAGGTCGCGGGGCTGCGCTACACCATCGACAAGTCGGTGGCACCGGGCGAAGGGCGCATCGTCAACGTCGAGGTGAAGGACGGCGACGGCTGGGCGCCCATCGACGAGGGCGCCACCTACGGCGTCGTCACCAACGACTACATGCGCCAGGGCGGCGACGGTTACGCCGTATTCGCCGAAAAGGGCACCAACGCATACGATTTCGGGCCGAGCCTGGAAGATGTCGTCGCCGAGTATATCGGCCAGAACAGCCCGGTGGACCCGCAGCTGCAAGGCCGGGTCACCTACAAGCAGTAGCCCCGGCCGCAAGGAGCGTGGCGGACCAACCGGCCGCCACGCGACACCGGAAACGCCTGATAGCGGACACCGCTGTGGGGCGCCCATCGCCGCAAGCGAACCGGCGCGGGTGAGGTGTGATCCTCCGCCCGCGATGCCGGCTGAAGGCTTGGTCACCTCATCACTGACTAACCCGGAACCCCCCATCGCCGATGGTGGAGGCGCATTCCCGGGGGCACGCCGCGCCTCCCAGGAACGCCTGAGCGCGCGACCCGTCCCCCTCTGATTCAGCTCCCCACGACGCCTGAGATCGGGGCTCCGATCGCGCGGCCCGACTCTGCGCGCGGCACGCGCTCGACGGCTTGCCTCGCTTGACATATGACATGTGTCATGTCAGCTCTGGCGAAAGACACGGACGTCGGGACCGGGAGCGGATCGGGAGCACATGAGCAATCTCTTCAGCGTGAAGGACAGGGTGTGCGTTGTGACGGGCGGCCTCGGTCAGCTCGGCAGGGCCTTCACCAACCACCTCGTGAGCGAGGGCGCCAAAGTCGCTGTCTATTCCCGCCGCGCGGTGGACAAGGCGCAGGTGGAAGAGCTGTTCCCCGGCGCCGGCGACCGGGTGCGCGTGCTGGTCGCGAGCGTCGCCGACAAGGAAGCGCTGCAGGCCGCCACCGACGAAGTGGTCGCCGACTGGGGCGTGCCGCATGTGCTCGTCAACAACGCCGGCATCGATTCCAAGCCGTCCGGCCCGCCCGAGCAGAACGGCCCGTTCGAGACCTACCCGCAGGAATTCTGGAACGACGTCATCGACGTCAACCTGACCGGCGTGATGCTGACGACCCAGGTCATCGGCACCAAGATGGCGGACGAGCGGCGCGGCTCGATCATCAATGTCGGATCGATGTACGGGCTCGTGTCGCCCAACCAGGCTCTCTACGCCTACCGCGAGAAAAAGGACGGCAAGCCGTTCTACAAGGCCGTCGCGTATGCGGCCTCCAAGTCGGGCCTCGTCAACCTCACGCGCTACGTCGCCACCTATTGGGCGCCGAAGAACGTGCGTTGCAACCTCATCACGTTCGGCGGCGTGAAGACGGCCAACTTCGACCCGGAATTCATCGAGGCCTTCCTGCAGCGCGTGCCGCTCGGCCGGCAGGCCGAGATCGAGGAGTTCATGGGCGTCGTCCAGTTCCTCGCCTCCGACGCCTCCACCTACATGACCGGCGCCAACACCGTCATCGACGGCGGCTTCACCGCGTGGTGACAGACAAGGAAGCCCCCAGCCGCGACAAACTGCACGCGGCGGTGGTGGCCTCCTTCGAGGAGCGGATCCTGTCGGGCGACCTGGAGATCGGCGAGAAGATGCCGGCCGAGGCGGAGATCGCCAAGTCGTTCGGCATCTCCACCCGCAGCGTGCGCGAGGCATTGCAGATCCTGGAGACCAAGGGGCTCGTCAAGCGCCGCCACGGCGGCCGCGCCGAAGTGGTGCGCGACGACATCGGCCAGTATCTGTCCTCGCTCGGCATCACGGTGCGCTCGCTGTTCCACCGCGACCCGTCGCACCTCGTCGAAGTGATGAAGGTGCGCCGCATGTTCGAGGTGGACGCGGCCCGCCAGCTCGCCGCCGGCGATGGCGACATCAGCGGCATCGAGGTGGCGCTGACGGAGATGGAAGCGAGCGTCGCGGCGCGCGATTTCGAGGCCTATGCCGCCGCCGACGCCGCGTTCCATCGCGCCCTGGTCCGCGCGCTCGGCAACGACGTGATGTCGACGCTGTACGACGCGATCTACCAGCTGGTGATCGACGTGATTCTCGTGTCCGTGCGGGTGCCGTCCAAGCCGATGGAAAACGGGCTGGTGGAGCACAGGGACATCCACGCCGCCATCCTGACCGGCGAGCCGGACAAGGCGGCGGCAGCTCTCGGCGTCCACATCGACAACTCCACCCGCTACCTCATGCTCGCGCTCTCGCGCGGCGAACAACCCGATCGACCGTGACCGAGGCGGCGCGGGAGCGTCGCCCGGCCTCGCCGATGGCCAGCCAACTTTTCCGAGGTCCGAGACGAAGAAACGGACCGAAAACCAGGAGGAAAGCACTGATGAACTTCAAGTTTGCAGCCGCTGGCGCGATGGTCGCGCTCGCGCTGGGCACCACGGCGGCTCTTGCCGAATATCCCGAGCGCCCCATCACGCTGATCGTGCCGTGGTCGGCCGGCGGCGGCACCGATGCGACCGGCCGCATCATCGCCAGCATGCTGGAAGAGAAGCTCGGCGAGCCCGTCAACGTGGTGAACCGCACCGGCGGCGGCGGCATCGTCGGCCACACGGCGATCAAGGAAGCCGATCCCGACGGATACACGCTCGGCATCGTCACCACCGAGGTCTCGATGTACAAGCCGGTCGGCAGCGCCGACATCACCTACGGCGACTACACGCTGATCGGGCTCTACAACGCCGATCCGTCCGCGGTCTTCGTGCGCGCCGATTCGCCGTTCGAAAGCATCGAGGATCTCGCCGCGGCGGTGAAGGAAGATCCCAGAGCGGTGCAGGCCTCGGGCGCCAATTTCGGCGGCCTCAACCACCTGTCGTGGGTCAGCCTGGTCGACGGTGTGGGTGCCGATGCCGGTGAAGCGGCCTGGATCCCCACCGACGGCGCGGCCCCCTCGCTGCAGCTCCTCGCCTCCGGCGCCATCGACGCGGCCGTCTCGCAGTTCCCCGAGGCCAAGGCGCTGATGGATGCGGGCGAGATCCGCGCGCTCGCCTATCTCGGCCCGGAGCGCAACGCGGCCTATCCGGACGTGCCGACCGCCAACGAGGCGCTGGACATCGACTTTGCCATCGGCGGCTGGCGTGGCCTGGGCGCCCCCAATGGCATCCCGGACGAGGCGACCGAGAAGCTCCTGTCGGCGATGGAAGAGATCGTGGCGAGCGACGCCTTCCACGAGCAGATGGGCAAGCTGAACTACGGCGTCGTCTGGCAGGGCGGGCCTGACTTCGAGGCCTACCTCGCACAGCGCGGCGAAGCGTTCGGCAAGGCGATCGGCGCCGCCAAGATCGAACAATAGCATGGCGATCCGCGTCAACCGCGGCGACCTCGCGCTGGGCCTCGCCTTCGCGGTGCTCGGCGCGGGAATCGCGATCAAGGCGGCCGAATTGCCCACCATGGGCAAGCTGCCGGTGGGGTCGGGCATGTTCCCGACCATCACCGGCATCGGCATGGTGGTGTTCGGCCTCGTCCTTGCGGTCGGCGCCTTGCTGCCGGCGCGGGGGGGACAGGCGAGCCTGCCCTCGGGCCCGATGTTGCGCTGGGATGTCGTCATCGTCCTCGCGCTTCTCGCAGCCCTCGTCCTTGTGATGCCGACGGTGGGCTTCCTCGTCGCCGGAACGGTGTTCGCGGCGGGTGCGGCCCGCCTCGGCGGCGCGGGCTGGATCGGCGCGACGGTGTTCGGCGTCCTCGCCACGGGGGCGCTCTACACCGTCTTCGTTCACGCGCTCGGCGTGCCGCTGCCGCGCGGCATCCTCGGTTTTTGACGCGAACGTCGCGCCGGGCGCCTGGCGTCCGCCGCGACCCTTGCCAGTAGCTTCGTGAGGACTTGAGATGGATGCGTTCGCCCAAGCGGTCGGCCTGGTGGCAAACGGGCAAACGCTTCTCGTCATTTTGCTGGCGTCGCTGTTCGGCCTGTTCGTCGGCGCGATGCCGGGCCTCACGGCGACCATGGCCGCCGCGCTGCTCGTGCCGGTCACGTTCTACATGGAACCCGTGCCGGCCATCGCCGCCATCATCTCCTGCACCGCGATGGCGATCACCGCCGGCGACATTCCCGGCGCGCTGCTCCGGATCCCCGGCACGCCCGCTTCGGCCGCCTACGTGGAGGAGGCGTACGGCCTCACCAAGCAGGGCAAGGCCGGCCTCGCCATCGGCATCTCCATCTCCTCGGCGGCGTTCGGCGGTCTGTTCGGCTTCTGCGTGCTGATGATCGCGGCGCCGGCGCTCGCCCGCTTCGCGCTCAACTTCTCCTCGTTCGAATATTTCTGGCTCGCGGTGCTGGGCTTGTCCTGCGCGGCGTTGGTCTCGACGGGCGGCATCGCCAAGGGCGTCCTGTCGCTGCTTCTGGGCCTCTTCATCGCCCAGATCGGGCTCGACCCGCTGATGGGGACCCCGCGCTTCACCTTCGGCTCCAGCGAGCTTGCCGGCGGCATCTCCTTCATCCCGGCGATGATCGGCATGTTCGCGTTGGCGGAGATCCTGCGCAGCGGGCGGGGCGGGCCGTCGCTGTCGCCCCAGGCGGAGGTGCGCAACCCGTTCGCGGGCGTCTTCACCGAGCTGAAGCGCTGGCGCGTCAATCTGTTTCGCGGCGCGGCGATCGGCTCTGTGATCGGCGCGTTGCCGGGCGTGGGCGGCGATCTGGGCGCCTGGGTCACCTATGCGCTCGCCAAGAAGACCTCCAAGACGCCGGAGAAATTCGGCACCGGGCACCCGGAGGGGCTGGTCGAGGCGGGCGCCACCAACAACGCCGCGCTCTCGTCGGCCTGGATCCCGGCCATGGTGTTCGGCATTCCCGGCGACGCGGTGACGGCCATCGCCGTCGGCGTCCTCTACATGAAGGGGATGGAGCCGGGCCCCTCGCTGCTCACGGTCAATCCGCAGAATTTTTATGCGGTGATGATCGTCTTCGTCATCGCCAACCTTCTGCTTCTGCCGCTCGGTTACATGGCGGCGCGGGGGGCGCGCTACATCTTCCGCGTGCCGCGCAGCTACCTCAACGCGGCCGTGCTCTTGTTCTGCATCGTCGGCTCCTACGCGATCAACAACTCCATGTTCGGCGTGGTGGTGATGATCGTGCTCGGGGTGATTGCCTGGATCCTGGAGGCGCACCGGTTCGCCGTCGCCCCGATCATCCTCGGTATCGTGCTGGGGCCGCTGGTGGAGCAGAACTTCACCACCTCGATGATGATCGCCCGCGGCGACCCGATCGCCTTCTTCGAGCGGCCCATCGCCGCCGTGCTCGGCATCTTCACGTTGCTGATCTGGGCGGCTGTCCTCATCAGCGCAGTGCTGCGCCGGGGCCGCCGCCGGCCCGTCGCCCTGCCGTCCTGAGCGGGATCGAGGGCGCTAGTTCTCGCGGTTTCGGCGGGCCAGCACGACCGTGTCCCGAAGCTGCGCCTTAATTCCGTCGGGGCCGGTGCCCTCCCGCTCGACGACGCTCGCCATCAGGACCGTCCACCGCGTGGGGTCGCAGTCCAGCGCCTCCAGTTCGCTCGCCACGGTGGGAAATTGCGCGTGCTTGGCCATGTCGCCGGCCCACGGAGGCGCTGCGGCATGGGCGACGACGAGGATGTGCCCGCCCGGCGCCACCCGTGCCGCCGCCGCGCGCAGGATGGCGGGGCGAGGCAATTCCACCGGCGACTGGAAATAGAGGGCCGTGATGAGATCGAAGCCCCCTTCCGGCAGGCCGGCGGCGAGGTCGCGCACCTCGAAGCGCGCCCGCGCGCCGAGGCCGAGATCGCGAGCCCGCTGCCGCGCCCGCTCGAGCGCCGTCTCGGAGATGTCGATCCCGGTCGCCTGCCAGCCGCGTTCGGCGAGCCACAACACGTCATCGCCGTGCGAGGCGCCGAGATCGAGCGCCGCCCCCGCCGGCAGGTCGGCCGCGTATCGCACCAACATCGCGCTCGGCTTGCCGGCGCTGCCGGTGCGCCGCGTGCGGTAAAATTCCTCCCAGAACGCCTGCGGATCCTGTGGTGTTTCGACTTCCATCGGCGGGCTCTCCCCAGTGGTCACATCAAGTAACAACAAAAGAATCTTGATGTGGGGAGCAGGTCAATGTCAGAGAGCTTCATAAGTTACATGATGGCAAAACGGAGCCCCCGACATGCGCCAGGACACGCGGCTGTCCCGTCTCCTTCACGTGCTCCTGCACATGGCCGAGACCGAGGACGCGCTGACGTCGCAGGAGATCGCGGAGATGCTCGGCTCCAACGCCGTCGTCGTGCGCCGGATCCTCGCCGGCTTGCGCGAGGGAGGCTTCGTGGCGGCGGAAAAGGGTCACGGCGGCGGCTGGCGCCTCGCACGCGCGACCGACGAGATCACGCTGCTGGACATCTACCGTTCCCTCGGCGAACCGGAGCTGTTCGCCTTCGGCCTCTCCAACCCGACGCCGGCCTGCCTCGTCGAGCAGGCGGTCAATGCCACGATGGAGACCACCATCGCCGGCGCCACCCAGGCGCTCCTGCGGCGCTTCGCCGAAACGCGCCTCTGCGACATCGAAAACGACTTCAAGACGAGGCGGGCGGGGCACCTTGGCGGGGCCCCGTCGTCGCACCGGTGATTGCGGCGACGGGTCGGGCGGCGCCTAGAGGAGCCCCATCTGGCGTGGCAGGAAGAGCACCGTCTCCGGCACGTAGGTGATGAGGAGCAGCACCGCCACGGCCGCGATGAAGAACGGGATCATGTGCCTCACGATCTTCTCGATCGGCATGTTGAGCACGATCGAGCCGGTGAACAGCGCCGTGCCGTAGGGCGGTGTGATGAGGCCGATCACGAGGTTGAAGGTGCAGACGACGCCGAAGTGCACCGGATCGATGCCGAGCTTCACCGCGAGCGGCACCAGGATCGGCACCACGATGAAGATCGCCGGCAGCATGTCCATGAACAGGCCCCAGATCAGCAGGAAGATGTTGATGATGAGGAGCACCATGATGGGGTCGGTGGTGATCGAGGAGATCCCATCCGCGATCAGCGCCGGCACCCGCTCCGCGGCGAGCACCCACGAGAACACGTTGGATGCGCCGGTGAGGAGCAGGACGGCGGCCGCCAGCGTTCCCGAGCGCACGAACACCGAGGCGAGGACGCGCAGGTTCGGCCGCCCCCGCGCGGAGGCGATCCACAGGATGAGCCCCCAGCCCACCGCCGCGGCCGATGCCTCCGTGGGCGTGAACACGCCCGACAGGATGCCCCCCAGGATGATGACCGGCATCATCAGGAACGGCAGCGACTGGAAGATGATGACCGCCTTTTCGCGTCCCGTGGTCTCGCGCATCGGCACCACCACGCGCTTGCGGGTGTAGAGGTTGACCGTCACCGCCATCGCCACGGCGACCAGGAGGCCCGGAACCAGGCCGCCGATCAGCATGCCGCCGATCGAGGTGCCGGTGACGGCGCCCACCAGCACGATGGGGATCGAGGGCGGGATGATCGCGCCCTTGATGGAGGTCGCGATGGTGAGAGCGGCGGCGAATTCGCGCGAGAAGCCGGAGCGCTCCATCATCGCCACCTGCATGCGGCCGAGCGCGGCGATGTCGGCCACCGAGGAGCCCGAGCAGCCGCCGAACAGCATCGAGGCGACGATGTTGACGTAGCCCGTTCCGCCGCGCAGGCGCCCGACCAGGAGCTGGGCGAATTTCAACAACCGTTCCGCCGTGCCGGACACCACCATCAGGTCGCCCGCCAGCATGAAGAACGGGATCGCCATAATGGTGAAGATGTCGATGCCGTTGAAGAATTGCTGCGCCACCAGGTAGAGCGGCTCGCCCGCCAGCACGAAGTAGAGCGTGCAGGACAACAGCATGGCGAAGGCGAGCGGAAAGCCGATCACGGTGAGGACGGCGAAGGCGATCAGCATCGCCCCGAATGCGGAGATCACGCTGCGTCCTCCGGGATGTCGTCATCGCCGTGGATGACGAAGAGGCTCGGAAAGAAGGGGCGCCAGGCGAGTTGCACGAGCATCAGCGCCGCGCCGATGGGGATCGCCATGAACACCCAGAAATAGTGGATGCGCAGCGCCGGGGTGCGCATGATGCCCTCTTCGCGCGCCACATCGAGCCCATGCCAGAAGAGGATCACCAGCGTCACGATCAAGAGGAGGTTGATGACGACTTCGATGCCCTGCTGCGCCCCGCGCGGCAGCATCGAGACGAAGACGGTGAGGCGCGGATGGAGGTTGCAGCGCAGCGCCACCGCGGCGCCGATGAAGGCCATGTAGATCATCAGGTAGCGGGCAAGCTCTTCGCCCCAGAAGATCGCGATGCCGAACCCGTAGCGCGCGACCACCAGCGTCAGCACGGTGGCGAACATCGCGGCGAGGGCGAGGGCGGTGAGCGTCGCGTTCAGGATCTGGATCAGGCGGTCGACAAATCTGAGGACTTTGCGCATCGCGCGTCTCCCGACGGGTTCGTGGCGGGGGAGCGGCGCCGCGCGAAGGCGGCGCCGCGGTACGTCAGAACTGGTCGTCGAACGAGGCCATGTGATCGAAGAACCGGGTCACGAATTCTTCGCCCAGCTCGCCCATGGCCCAGGCCTTGGTGGGCTCGATGGCCGCTTCGCGGAAGGCTGCCATCTCCTCGGTGGTGGGCGTGTAGACTGTCATGCCCTCCTCGCGCAGCGTGTTGACGCCGAGATAGTCCTTCACCGCGCCGATGCCGTCATGGGCCAGCTCGGCCTCCTTCAGCGCGTGCAGGATCGCCTGGCGGTTGTCCGCCGAAAGGCCCTGCCACCATTCCTCGTTGGTGATGACGGCGCCCGTGGTCATCACGTGCTGCGTCTCGGTCATGTTGTCCTGGACCTGGAAGAAGCGCATCAGGATGATGTTGGAGGGCGGGTTCTCCTGGCCGTCGACCACGCCGGTCTGCAGGCTGGTGTAGAGCTCGAGGTAGGGGATCGGCACCGGGGTGGCGCCCATCGCGCGGACCATCTCCTGGTGCGGGACGATCTCCATGGTGCGGATCTTGAGGCCCGCGAGGTCGTCCGGGCTGTGCACCGGCGAGCCTTTGGTGGTGATGTTGCGGAAGCCGTAGGGGTTGAGCGACAGGACGCGCACGCCCGTGTCGGCGGCCACCTTGTCGAACAGCTCCTTCATGATCGGGTTTTCCGCGTCCATGGTGGCGCGGAAGTGGGCGCGCGACTTGAACAGGAACGGCATGTCCACGATCGACAGCTCGGGCGCGTAAAGCGAGGCGAGAACGCCGGAGGCGATGTTGGCGAAGTGGATCGTGCCGCGGCGCACCTGCTGGACCATGGCGCGCTGATCGCCGAGCTGCCCGTTGGGGTAGAGCTCGATCTCGATCTCGCCGCCGGAGAACCGGCTGGCGGCATCCTTCAGGATGTTCATCTGCGCGGCGACCGGCGCGTTGGCGGGATCGTCCGGATCGGTCCACGTCGCCTTGAGCGGCTCGGCGAGTGCCGGCAAGGCAAGCAGGATCACGGCCGCGCCCGCGAGCGCAGTCTGTCGGATGAGTCTCATTGGGTCGTTCTCCCGGTTGTCGGCGCCGCTTTGTGGGGCGCCTTCAGAGGTGGATCGCCGCGGCGCGACGATCCGCGGTCAGTCCGGCGGAAGCATTTTGCCGGGGTTCATCAGTCCCTTGGGGTCGAGCGTTGCCTTGATCGCGCGCATCACGTCGAGAGCGGGGCCATGCTCGGTTTCCATATGGACGATCTTGTGCAGGCCGATCCCGTGCTCGCCCGAGCAGGTGCCGCCGGCCGCGATGGCGCGCCGGCTGGTGCGGAAGGCGAGTGCCTCGGCCCGCTCCGTCTCGTCCGCGTCGGCGGGGTCGAACAGGATGCCGAGGTGAAAATTGCCGTCGCCGACGTGGCCGACGATGGGCGCCACCAGGCCGGTCTTCTCGATGTCGCGCTTCGTTTCGGCGATGATGTCGGCGAGGTGCTCGATGGGCACGCACGCGTCGGTGCCCATGTTGCGCTTGCCGGGGGCGAGCGCCATCACGGCGTGATAGCAGTCGTGCCGCGCCTTCCACAGGCGCGTGCGGGCTTCCGGCGTCTCCGCCTCGCGGAAGCCGGAGCCGCCGCATTCGGCCGCGATCTCGGCGAGCAGCGAGGCCTGCTCGCGCGCGGCCGCCTCGGTGCCGTGGAACTCCAGGAACAGCGTGGGTTTGGGCGCGAGGTCCGTCAGCTTGGAATAGGTGATGCAGGCGGCCATCTGCACATCGTCCAGCAATTCCATGCGGGCGGGGCGCAGGTTTGTCTGCAACGCCAGGCTCGCGGCGCTGGCCGCGCCCTCGAGGTCGTCGAACTGGCAGGTGGCGCAGACGATGGCCTCGGGCAGCCCGTAGAGGCGCAGCGCCACCTCGGTGATGATGCCGAGCGTGCCTTCCGAGCCCACGTAGAGGCGGGTGAGGTCGTAGCCGGCGGCGGATTTGCGGGCGCGGCTGCCGGTGTGGATGATCTTGCCCTGCGGCGTCACCACGGTGAGGCCGAGCACGGCTTCGCGCATCGTGCCGTAGCCGACCGCGTTGGTGCCGGACGCGCGCGTCGCCGCCATGCCGCCGATGGAGGCGTCGGCGCCGGGGTCGAGGGGGAAGAACAGGCCGGTGCTGCGCAGGTGCTCGTTGAGGGCGACGCGGGTGATGCCGGCCTCGACCCGGCAATCGAGCGAGGCCTGGCTGACGGCGAGGACCTGGACCATGCCGGACAGATCGATGGACAGCCCGCCGGAAAGGGCGGCGACCTGCCCTTCCAGCGAGGTGCCGGTGCCCCAGGGCACCATGGGGATCGCGGCGCCGTCGCAGATGCGAACCAGCGCGGCGACCTCCTCGGTGGTGGCGGGGAAGGCCACGAGATCGGGAAGGCCGGCGTCGGGCATGCCCTCGCCGCGGCTATGGTGCTCGCGCACCGCCGAGGCGGCGGACAGGCGCCCCGGCACGGCGGCCTCGAGCGCGGCACGCACGCTCTCCGGCACACCGGCCCGGATGGGGACGGCGGTCATGTTCATCGTTTCCTCCCGATCCGGCGCGACGGCGGACCTTGCGGCCTTCTGGCGTCGCGCCGCTGTCTTCGTTGTGGCTCAGGCGGCCTTTTGCTGCGCCGAGGACTCTTCGAAGGCGAGCAGTTCCTTCAGCGCCACTTCGATCTTGGCAGCGACTTCCGGGCTCGTCTTGGGCATCGGCGCGCGCGGCAGGCCGGCGTCGCACCCTTGCAGGGCCAGCGCGGTCTTCACGTTGGCCGGCAGGTTGTCGGCGAAGATCGTGTTCCAGAAGCGCAGCAGCGACTCGTGGATCTTGAGGCCGCGCGCATGGTCGCCCGCCTGCACCGCGTTCCACAGCGCCACGCACGGGCCGGGGACAGCCGCGGGGTTGGCGGCGATGGTGCCGTGCGAGCCCATCGCGAAGGAGGGGTAGAGCAGGGCGTCGATGGCCGAGTAGATGCGCTTGCCTTCCGGCGCCGTGATCATCAGATCGGCGAACAGCTTGAGGTCGCCGGCGCTCTGCTTCACGCCCAGGATGCCCGGCAGACCCTTCATCAGCCGCACCAGCAGCGCGGGCGACAGGTAGTTCCACGGGATCACGTTGTAGATGAGGACCGGCTTGTCGGTCTCGCCGGTGATCGTCTCGAAGTGGCGGTAGGTGGCGTCCTCGTCCGGCTTGAAGAGGTAGTGGACCGGCGTGACCTGGAAGGCGTCGACGATCGCTTCCATGCGCTTGGCCTTCTGGACCGCGTCGCGCGTGGAGTTGACGATGATGCCGGCGATCAGCGGCACGCGGCCGTTGACCTCGGAGGCGCACGCCTCGGCGATGGTGACCAACTCGTTGCCGGTCAGCGTGTGGCCTTCGCCGGTCGACCCGCCGAAGCAGATGCCGTGCACGCCCTTGTCGAGCAGAAACCGCACGTTCGCGCGAATCGCGCTGACCTTGATCTCTCCGTTCTCGTCGAACGGCGTCACCACGGGCGGGATAATCCCCTTAAAGTCGAATGCCATCTGGCTCACTCCCATATTGTGGGATGAAAGGACACCAGATGCGTGGATCTGTCAAACGGTTCTTTCGATGGTTTTTCTCGACAAATGACGAGTTACTGGGATTTCAAGAGTATGCGGGGCTTCCAGCCATCCCATATTATGGGATAACGTTCTGGCTGTAGTCCCGCAATCGCAGAGCGCTCATTGTCGGGAGCTGGCATTTGGGGTAGGCGCGTGCGAGCGCGGAGGGGCGGCGTGGAAACCAAGAACATCAAATCGACTGGCAAGCTGATGAGCGTTCTCGAGTGCTTCTCGACGCGCGACCGGCTGTTGTCGGTGTCGGAGATTGCCGCGCGCACCGGATTGCCCCGCTCGACGGCGCACCGGGCGATCCTGTCGCTCAAGGAAATCGGCTTTCTCGACCAGGACGCCTCGCGCGAAGCCTACCGGCTGGGGCTGAAGCTGTTTCAACTCGGAGTCACAGTGCTGCACAACATGGACCTGCAGAGCGAGGCGCGGCCGCTGGTGGAATCGCTCGGCAGCCTGGTGGGCGAGGTGGTCCACCTCTGCGTGTTCGACGGGGAGCGCATGGTGTTCGTGGAGCGCGCGGCGGGCGGGCGCACCGGCGCACAGAACGCCACCATCACCATGGAGCAGTCGCCCTGCTACTGCACGGGTGTGGGCAAGGCCGCGCTCGCCTTTCAGGACGAGGCGACCATCGCCAAGGTGGTCGCCGGGGGGCTCCATCGCTTTACCGCCAACACCATCACCGAGCCGGCGGCGCTGGAAACCGCGCTAGCCGAGATCCGCGAGCGCGGCTATTCGCTCGACCTCGGCGAGCACAAGAGCGACGTCAACTGCGCCGCCGCGCCGATCCGCTCGTCCAACGGCCGCGTGATCGCCGCGATCTCCGTGTCGGGGGAGGCGGACCGGCTGCCGGAGGCGCGCCTCCACCGCATCGCGCCCTACGTGATGAGCCACGCCGCCGCCATTTCCCGCCGCCTCGGCTTCGTGGAGGAGGCGGCCGAACTGGCCATTTGAGGCCGGCGCGAGGGATGGTTCCGGGAAAGGCCCGGCTGCGAAAAGAAAAAGCGGGGCCGGACGGTGATGTCCGGCCCCGCTTCGTCGTTGGGGACGATCAGGCCGGGCGCCGCGCCAGATCGTAGCGGTCGGCGTCCATCACCTTGGTCCAGGCGGCGGCGAAGTCGTTGACGAACTTCTCCAGCGAGTCGCTGCACGCATAAACCTCGGCCAGGGCGCGAAGCTGAGAGTGCGATCCGAAGATGAGATCGACACGCGTCGCGGTCCACTTGGGGGCCTTGGTCTTGCGGTCGCGGCCCTGGTAGACACCGTCGCCCGCATCTTCCCACTCCGTCGCCATGGTCAGGAGGTTGAGGAAGAAATCGTTGCTGAGGACGCCCGGACGCTCGGTCAGCACGCCGTGCAGCGAGCCGCCGGCATTGACGCCGAGCACCCGCAAGCCGCCGACCAGCACCGTCATCTCCGGCCCGGTCAGCGTCAGGAGCTGCGCCCGGTCGACCAAGCCTTCCTCCGGCATCATGAACTGCTCGCCGCTCAGATAGTTGCGGAAGCCGTCCGTGCGCGGCTCGAGCGCGGCGAAGGATTCCACATCGGTCTGTTCCTGCGAGGCGTCCATGCGGCCCGGCGTGAAGGCGACCTTCACGTCGACGCCTGCGTCCTTGGCGGCCTTCTCCACCGCCGCCGTGCCGGCCAGCACGATGAGGTCGGCGAGCGAGATCTTCTTGTCGCCGGTCTGGGCCGCATTGAACTCGCTCTGGATCCCTTCCAGCACGCCCAGGACCTTGGCGAGCTGCGCCGGATCGTTGACCTCCCAGTCCTTCTGCGGGCTGAGGCGGACGCGAGCGCCGTTGGCGCCGCCGCGCTTGTCGGAGCGGCGGAAGGTGGAAGCCGAAGCCCAGGCGGCCGACACCAGCTCGGACACCGAAAGCCCCGATGCCAGGACCTTCGCCTTGAGGGCCGCGATATCCGCCTCGCCCACCACTTCATGGTCGAGCGGGGGGATCGGATCCTGCCAGATCAGCGTCTCGCTCGGCACCAGCGGGCCGAGATAGCGCGTCACCGGGCCCATGTCGCGATGGGTCAGCTTGTACCAGGCGCGGGCGAACGCATCGGCGAACGCGTCGAGGTTCTGGTGGAAGTGGCGCGAGATCTTTTCGTAGGCGGGGTCGAAGCGCAGCGCGAGGTCGGTGGTGAGCATCGTCGGGCGATGCTTCTTGGAGGGGTCGTGCGCATCCGGGATGGTGGGCTCGGCGTCCTTGGCGACCCATTGGAAGGCGCCGGCCGGGCTCTTGGTGAGCTCCCACTCGAAGTTGAACAGGTTGTCGAAGAAGTGGTTGCTCCACCTCGTGGGCGTCTGCGTCCAGGTCACTTCCGGGCCGCCGGTGATGGCGTCCGCGCCGAAGCCCGTGCCGTAGCCGCTCTTCCAGCCGAGGCCCTGGTCCTCGATGGCCGCCCCCTCCGGATCGGCGCCGATGAGCGAGGGGTCGCCCGCGCCGTGCGTCTTGCCGAACGAGTGACCGCCGGCGATCAGCGCCACCGTCTCCTCGTCGTTCATCGCCATGCGATAGAACGTCTCGCGGATGTCCCTGGCGGCCGCGATCGGATCGGGCTTACCGTTGGGGCCTTCCGGGTTGACGTAGATGAGGCCCATCTGCACTGCCGCGAGCGGACCCGAGAGCTGGCGCTCGCCGCTATAGCGCTCGTCGCCTAGCCAGGTGCCTTCAGGCCCCCAATAGAGCTCCTCCGGTTCCCACACGTCGGCGCGCCCGCCGGCGAAGCCGAACGTCTTGAAGCCCATGGTCTCCAGCGCGACGTTGCCGGTCAGGATCATCAGGTCGGCCCAGGAGATCTTGCGGCCATATTTTTGCTTGATCGGCCAAAGGATCCGGCGCGCCTTGTCGAGGTTGGCATTGTCGGGCCAGCTGTTGAGCGGCGCGAAGCGCTGCTGGCCGCCGCCGGCGCCGCCGCGCCCGTCGGTGATCCGGTAGGTGCCGGCGCTATGCCAGGCCATGCGGATGAAAAGGCCGCCGTAGTGGCCGAAATCGGCGGGCCACCATTCCTGCGAGTCCGTCATCAGCGCCCTGAGATCGGCGATGACGGCGTCGAGGTCGAGTGTCTTGAACTCTTCAGCGTAGTCGAATTCCGTGCCCATCGGATTGGACAGGCTCGAATTGCGATGGAGCATGTCGATGTCGAGCTGCTCCGGCCACCAGTCACGGTTCCTGTGTCCGCGGGCGCCGCCCATGAACGGGCATTTGCCTTGGTCGTCAGTCTTTGCGTCCATCATCGCCTCCTGTGTTAGCTTGGAATAAGAAATAGATGCGGTGTCGTGAAGGCCCTGCGCGAACTTGAGGCCGCCTCATTCGGCCGCGCCCCCTGCCCGATGCTGGTTGAATCGGGGGCAACTGTTGGCTCCGCCGGCCGTACGTCGCATAGTTCTCCGCGGGGCCGGCCGACTCGGGTGCCGCTCCGCGATGCGATGTGAAGCGAGGCCGTCCGTGCCAACCGACCCCTTTGCGCTTTCGGTGCGCGAGCTGGCCTTTCGCGTGCGAGCGGGCGTCCTCAGCGCCGAGGCGGTGGCGGCCGTCGCGCTGGAGCGCATCGCGGCCACCAATCCCGCGATCAACGCCATCGTGGAGGATTGCGCCGAGGAGGCGCTTGCCCGCGCCCACGCCATCGACCGGGAGGTGGCGGCCGGCACGCCGCTCGGGCCGCTGGCCGGCGTGCCGGTGACCACCAAAGTCATCATCGACCAGAAGGGGCGGGCCACCACCAACGGCACCACGATCTACAAGGACCGCATCGCGGCGACCGATGCGCCGTTCGTGGCGAAGATGCGGGCCGAAGGCGCCGTCTTCGTGGGCCGCACCAACACGCCCGCCTTCTCCTATCGCTGGTTCACCTCCAATATCGCCCATGGCACCACCCGGAATCCGCACAATCCGGCGCTGACGCCGGGCGGCTCCTCGGGCGGGGCGGGCGCATCGCTCGCGGCGGGCTATTGCATGATCGCCCAGGGCACCGACATCGCCGGGTCGATCCGCTACCCCGCCTATGCCTGCGGCGTGCACGGCCTCAGGCCGACCCCCGGCCGCGTGCCGGCCTACAACGCGAGTGGGCCGGAGCGCGGGATCAGCGCGCAGCTCATGTCCGTCGCCGGCCCGCTCGCCCGCCGCGTCGACGACCTGCGCGTGGCGTTCGAGGCGATGGCCGGTTATGGCCCCGAGGATCCGGTGAGCGTGCCGGTGCCGCTGACCGGCCCGGAGCTGGCGCGGCGCGTCGCGGTGCTGCGCACGCTGGACGGGCGCCCGGTCGACCCGCGTATCGTGGCCGAGATCGACCGCGCCGCCGCCGCCTTCCGCAGCGCCGGCTTCACCGTCGACGAGACGGTCGAGCCGCCGCCGCTGGCGGAGGCGATGGAGCTGCAGATCGCGCTGTGGTTCGGCGACGATTTCGCCGGCCAGATGGCGGCGGCCGAGCGCGAGGGCGACCGCGGCGCGCTCACCGCGCTGCGCCGCAACGCGTCGCGGGTGGCCGGGCTCGACGCGGCGCGCTTCAGCGAGATCTTCTGCCGCCGCGCCAGCCTGATGCGGCTCTGGCGGCGCTTCATGGCGGACTATCCCATCGTCTTGATGCCGGTCTCGGCCGAACTGCCCTTCAAGCAGGACGAGGATCTCGACGGCGACGCGGCGCTGGAGCGCATCTGGCAGGCGCAGATCGCTCAGATCGCCCTGCCGCTGGTGGGCTTGCCGGCGATGTCGCTGGCAACGGGCGTCGAAGGGGGCGTGCCGTGCGGGGTCCAGCTCGTCGCTCCGCCCTGGCGCGAGGACGTGTGCCTGGCGGCGGGCGAGATCCTGGAAAAGACATTCGGCATTCCCAGCCTCGCCGACAGTTGAGCGTTGCTGCCCCCAGCAACGCGGATCTAGACTGCCCCGCATGACCACAGCGCCCAACATCCTCCTCGTCATGCCCGATCAATTGCGAGCCGACTTCGTCGGCTGCTACGGCGCGGGCTTCGCCAAGACCCCGAACATCGACGCGCTCGCCGCCCACGGCACCACGTTCGAGAATGCGGTCTCGCCGTTCCCAATATGCGTGCCATGCCGGGCCGCGATGTTGACGGGGCGCAATGCCATCGAGACCGGCGTCATCGACAATTACAAATGGCTGCGTCCCGAGCGGGCCGCCCTCGGCACGCGCAACTGGAGCGATTTGCTGGCCCAGGCGGGCTACCACACCGCTGCCATCGGCAAGATGCACTTCACGCCCTGGGACGCCGAGGAGGGATTTGCCGAACGCAGGATCTCCGACGACAAGCGCCACATCGACATCCAGGACGACTACGCGGACTACCTCGCCGAGCACGGCCTGGAAAAGCTGCACGGCCACCGGCTCGAGGGCTATGCCGACACCAAGGGCGCGGCGCTCGGGGGGCTGCCGGCGGAGCACCAGCAGGACAAGTGGGTGGCGGACGAAACCATCGCCTTCCTCGCCCGTCAGCCGCAGGACCGGCCGTTCGCGGCCTTCGTCGGCTTCCCATCGCCCCACTGCCCGTACGATCCGACGCCAGAGGCTCTCGACGCGGTCGATGCGGACGCGATTCCCGGGCCGATCCCGCCCAACGCCGATTCCGACACGCTGCGCCCCGCGATGATCGCCGGCTACAAGAGGGCTTGGGCCGACCTCGACTATACCGAGCTGCGCGACGACCAGATCCGCGCGATCCGCCACCACTATGTGGCGCTGATCGAGATGATGGACCAGCAGCTCGGCCGCATCCTGCGGGCCTTGCGCGAAAGCCCGGCCGGCCGGAACACGGTGGTCATCTTCTGCTCCGACCACGGCGATTATGTCGGCGACTACAAGCTGATGGGAAAGACCTTCTTCCACGAGCCGTCGACCCACGTGCCGCTGGTGATGGCGGATTTGCGGCAGGAAGCCGCGCCCGCCCGGCGCACGGACCCGGTGGCGCTGATGGACATCTATCAGACGCTGCTCGATCTCGCGGGCGTCGCCTCTCCCTACGCCGACACGGAATACCGCTCGCTGCGGGCGCCCGAGGACCCGGAGCGGATGATCTTCGGCCTCTCGCCGAATGGCTTCATGGTGCGCAGCCGAACCTTCAAGCTGTGTCGCTATCGGGGCGGCAGCGTCCAGGCGTTCGACCTTGCGGCCGACCCTGGCGAGGAGCGCAACGTCGTCGGCGACCCGGCCTATCGCGACACGATCGACGCCCACGACCGGTTTTTGACCGACACGCTGGTGGCCTCGATCGCGAAAGCCAATGCCGACAAGGAAGCGGAGCCGGCCAAGGAGGCCGATCCCGAGGGGTTCAATCGGCGCGGCTGGCGCTGGCCGCCGGCGGCCGCCTGAGGCGATCGGCGCGCGAGCCGGCGCCCCAATCGGCGGCGCCGAAATGGGAGCGCCGGCGCGCCTTCACCCCAGCTCGGGGCCGGCGAGCGCGTACAGCCGGTCGATGTCGGCGAACCGCTGCGGCCCTCGCACCATGCGCAGGAGCGGACGCTGCCGTGTGAAGCCGAGCGCGGCCGCCGCCCGCGTCAGCGCGAGCTGATGGTCCGGCACGTCCATGAACACGGGGCCGTCGCCGGCGGCGAGGATCGTCTCCAGCATCGCCCGCGCGTCGGCCGCGTTCTCCGCCAGGATCGGGCCGATCTGCCGGCTGATGCGGCCGTTGCGCGACAGTGCGATGCCGCGCCCGTCGCGGCGCATGGCGTGGGGACTATCGCGGCGCAGGATGTCGGCGAGGATCGCGCCGCGTTCGCCCTGGAAGACTTCGCGGTCGTAGGCAATCACCGCGTCGGCATCCTGCGGGCCGGCGGCGCGGATGGCCTCGGCGCGCGGTGGCGTGACGGTGGCGGCCTCGCGCTGCCAGCGGTGCAGGGGGAAATGCGGTGTGAAGCCGATCTGGCGGTAGAGCGCTTCGCCGGCGGGGGTGGCGTCGAGGATGGCGACGCGTCCGGCGTCCTCCAACAGCGCGATCGCCTCGCTCAGCAGGCGCCGCGCGAGGCCGCGCCGGCGGTACTCGGCGGTGACGAGCACCATGCTGATCCACCCGAACGCGGGCCCATAAGGCAGCGCCAGCGCGGAGGCGACCAGCCGCCCCTCCGCCACATAGCCGATGCCTTGGCCGGCCCTCAGGAACAGCCGCCAGTCCTCGGCCGTCTGGTTCCAGCCGGCTTCGGCCACCAGCGCCGTCGCGTCCGCCACGTGGCGCTCGTCGAGGGTGACCGGGGTGGGCTCAGTACTTGCCATCGCGGACTTCGAAATTGGTGGGCTTGCCGTGGTGCGGCATGTCGCGGGTAACCCAGTCTGCCGTCCAGGCGATCATCCTGTCGAGGGGCACCGAGGGGTAGCCGAACAGGCCGGCCGCCTTGGCGGTGTTGACCAGCCAGCCCTCCGCCGCCTCCTCGCCGGTGAAGGTCACGTCGCGGCCGAGGAGCTCGCCGAAACGGGTGGCGAGCCAGCGCACCGCGATGGTCTCCGGCCCGCTGACATTGATGATCTCCGGCGGCGTGCCGCAGTGGCGCAGCGCCCGCAGGATCTGGCTGTTGGCATCGCTCTGCCAGATCACGTTGACGTGCCCCATCGACACGTCCACCGGCGTGCCGTCGCGCACATTGCTCGCGATGTCGAACAGCACGCCGTAGCGCATGTCGATGGCGTAGTTGAGCCGGATGATGGCGGCCAGCGTGCCGTGGGTCTTGGAAAAATACTGGAACATGCGCTCGCGCCCGACGCACGATTGGGCGTATTCGCCCGGCGGGTCCGGCGGCAGGCTCTCCACGGCCCCTTGCGAGGCGACCGGCACGAACGGATAGACGCACCCGGTGGAGAAGGCGACGATCCGCGCCTGCCGGAAGCGTTCCGCGACGAGGGCCGGCACGTGGGTGTTCATCGCCCAGGTGAGATCCTCCGCGCCGCCCGAGCCGAACTTGCGGCCCGCCATGAAGACGACATTGGCAACGTCCGGCAGCGCCGCGACGGCCGCGCGGTCGAGGAGATCGACCTTGACCGTCTCGACGCCGTGCCGCGCGAGGCGTTCCGCGACGGCGGGGTCGGAAAAGCGGGCCGCGCCGATCACCCGCTTGTGCGGCGCCGCGCGGGCCGCGAGCCGTGCCAGCGTGGGCCCCATCTTGCCGGCGACGCCCAGCACGAGAATATCGCCGTCCACCGCCGCCAGATCCGCGCACAGTGCCGCGGAGGGCGTGGTGAGCGTATCCTCCAGCGCCTCCTCGCTTTGAAATCCGTCGACGAAAGCCGACTGTTCCAGTTCGCCCAAACCCTCACTCCTTCGTCGCGATCGGGGATCGTTTTAATCAACCGTATGGTTGATAGGGTGGTGAAACATATCCCCTCTAGCCAACTAATCAACTGGATGGTTATTTGTCTGGGTGCGATGGAGGCCGGCTGTTGGCGCCGCCGCCTCGGCAGCCCGGGAGAGCACGAGCGATCATGGATAGTACGGACGTCCTCTTCGGCGACATCCACAATCACAACGCGCTGGGTTACGGCGTCGGCTCGCTGGAGCGGGCAATCGACGTGGCGCGCACCCACCTCGATTTCTTCGCCTTCACCGGGCACGCGTCCTGGCACGACATGGAGCCGATGGAGGGCGGGCGCGAAAAGCACTGGCTCGACGGGTTCAAGCGCCTGTCCGAAGGGTGGCCCAAGGTCCAGCGCCTGATCGAGGCGGCCAACCGGGAGGATGAGTTCACCGCGTTCCTCGGCTACGAATGGCACTCGAGCCGGTTCGGCGACCAGTGCGTGGTGCTGCCGCAGGACCACCGCCCGCTGTTCCTGCCCGACAGCGTCGCCGAACTGCGCCGCTACTGCGTCGCCGAAGAGGGGCTGATGGTCCCCCACCACCTCGCCTATGCCACGGGCCGGCGCGGGGTGAACTGGGACGTGTTCGACAATGCCGCGACGCCGGTGGTGGAGATCTTCTCCGAGCATGGCTGCTCCGAGCACGACCGCGCGCCGCACGACTTTTTCACCCACTCCATGGGCGGGCGCGACAGCGCCAACACCGTCAAGGCGGCGCTGAAGCGGGGGCTCAAGTTCGGCTTCGTCGCATCCACCGACAGCCACAGCGGCTTTCCCGGCGCCTACGGCGAGGGCCTGATGTCCGTCCACGCCAAGGGGCGCGACCGGGCGGCCATCATGGAGGCGATCAAGGCGCGCCGCACGGTGGCGTTGACGGGCGACCGCATCCGCGTCGATTTCGCCGTCGACGGGGCGCCGATGGGCTCCGACATCAAGGCGGGCGACACGGTGGAGGCGAGCTACGCCATCGACGCGCGCGACGAGATCGAGATGGTCGAGATCGTGCAGGACGGCGTGACGGTCCACCGCGATTTCGTGCGGCCGGACGTGCCGTTCGCGGATGCGGCCGCGGCGCCCTTCCAGCTTCGCCTCGAATGGGGGTGGGGGCCGTGGACGGACTTGTCGCTGGCGCGGGTGTGCGACTGGGCGTTCTCCGTCACCGTGAAGGGCGGCGTGCTGCACCGGGTGTTTCCGTGCCTCCAGTCGGGGCCGTTCGACGAAGACCGGCGGCATCGCTTCACCCGGCAGGGCGAGGGCCGCGTCGACATCGCGTCCTATACGTCGCGGCAGGGGGCCTACCGGCTCAACCCCAACCAGAGCCTGGTGCTGGAGCTGTCAGGCGATGCCGATACGACCGTCGAAGTCGACCTCAGGGCGCCCGCCGAAATGCGCTCGGTGAGCCGCGTCGCGGACCTTTACGAGGGTTCGCACAACCTTTTTACCGGCCCCTTCCCCAAGGAGGCTTACCAATGGCACCGCCTCTTGCCGCGCGCGGCAAGCCGGCTGGAAGGGCGTGCGCGGCTCACGGTGCCGACCGGGCCGAGCGCGGCCTATCTCAGGGTCAAGCAGGCCAACGGCCACCAGGCGTGGGCCAGCCCCGTGTTCATGAATTACGCGTGAGCGATGCATCCGCCCGGCCCGCCAGAGGAGGCGCCGCACCCATGAAGACCAAGGCGGCCGGCGAACGGCAGGGCGTGCGCGATGCGGAGCGCTCCAAGGCGCGCCTCTTGGAAGCGGCGCAGGCGGAGTTCGCCGAGCACGGGCTTGCCGGCGCGCGGGTCGGCACCATCGTGGAGGCGGCCGGCGTCAACAAGCAGCTCCTCTACCACTATTTCGGCGACAAGGAGACGCTGTACCAGCACGTTCTCCTGCGCGCCTACGAGGCGTTGCGCGAGGGCGAGCAGCATCTCCACCTGGAGGCTATCCCGCCCATCGACGCGATCCGCAAGCTCATCGAGTTCAACTTCGACTTCCTCGTCTCGCACCCCCACTTCGTGCGCCTGCTGAACGATGAAAATCTGCACAAGGCGCGGCACCTCAAGGGCTCGCAGATCCTGCAGAAGCGGCACGCGCGGCTGGGCGACATGCTGTCGAACCTGATCCGGCGCGGCAACAAGGACGGCTCGTTCAAGCGCTCGGTCGATCCGGTGGATTTTTGTATCTCACTGGCATCGCTGTGCTTTTTCCCGCTCTCCAACGTCTACACCACCACCGCCGTGTTCGACCGCGACATCAGCCGGCCGGAAGAGATCGCCCGCCGTCGCGCGCTCATCGTGCAGATCCTCATCGTCTTCCTGACGACGCCCGAAAGCTAAGAATTCGGGCGCCCGAGCGCCTTGACACCTTGGCTCGGCTGCCAATAGCCTACATATTAACTAACCGGTTGATTTCGGGTTAGCCTTCACCGGTTGGTGCCATGCCGGACGACACCGGCAGGCCGTCTCGTCGAGACTGCCCAGCCATAGGGAGCCACCTCACAATGCCCAAATTCCGGACGATGCTGCGCACCGTCGCCGCCGCCGCCATGGTCTTCGGCCTCGCCGAAGCCGGCGCGGCGCAGGACTATCCTTCCAAGCCGATCCAGATGATCGTCACCTGGAACGCCGGTGGCAGCACCGACGTGCTGGCCCGTCTCCTGGCCGAGCCGCTCGGCAAAGAGCTCGGCGTGCCCGTCGCGGTGGTGAACCGGGCCGGCGGCGGTGGTTCGCTCGGCACCATGGCGGTGCTCGACGCGCCCAAGGATGGCTACACCGTCCTCGCCACCTCCAGCGGCAACCACGTCCTGACGCCGCTCAAGAACGACGTCGGCTACACCTATGACGACTTCATCCCGATCGGTCAGCTCGTCGCCGCCTCGATCCTCCTGGTGGTGCGGGAGGATTCGCCCTGGCAGACGCTCGACGACCTCGTCGCGGACGTGAAGGCCAACCCCGGCAAGTACAATTTCGGCGCCGTTCCCTCGGTGATGCCGCATCTCACGCTGCAGGGCCTCGTCGACAATGCAGGCCTGGATCTGGTGCTCATCCCCCAGCAGGGCGGTGCGCCCGGCGCGACGGCGCTGCTCAACGGCACCATCGACCTGATGCCGGCCAACGCGGCGACCGTGGCCTCCAACCTCAAGGGCGGCACGATGCGCGGCCTCGCCGTGTTCTCGGAGGAGCGCGACCCCGCCTTCCCGGACATCCCGACCGCGGCCGAGCAGGGCTACGAGGTCTATGGCAGTCCCTTCGTCGGCCTCGCCGTCGCCAAGGGCACGCCGGACGAAGCCGTCGAGACGCTGAGCGCGGCGCTCGAGGCGGTCGCCAACGACCCCGCCTTCCAGGAGCAGGTGCTGAAGACCGCGTCCGCCATCACCTATCTGCCGGCCGAGGAATTCGGCAAGGTGTGGGCGCGCGACTGGAACAACTTCAAGCCGATGCTGCAGAAATAGGATCGGCGGCCATGCGGCGGACGATCTCGGCGGACACCTATGTGGCGCTGGTGCTGCTTCTGGCCTGCGCGGCGGTGCTCAACAACCTGTTGAGCGCCGACCTGTCCGGCCCCTACGCCAGTCCGGCCACCTTGCCGGTGGCAGCGACGGTGGTGCTCATCGTTCTGTCGTTCTTCCTGCTGGCCGGTTCGCTCAGGCGCGCCGCGCCGCCGTCCGAGCCCGGCCTCTCCCGCGCGGCCAAGCTGCGGGTGGTGGCGCTGTTCGTGGCAACGGCGCTGTTCATCGCTGCGATGGCGCAACTCGGCTACGTCCTCGCCAGCATCGTGTTCATGATCGCGGCGGGGCTCATCTTCGGCAACCGCAATCCCGTCTCGCTGCTGGGGGCGGCGGTGGTCGCACCGGTCGCGCTGTTCTTCTTCTTCGAAAAGGTGATGCTGGTGTTTCTGCCCGCCTCACGATTGTTCGGCTAGGCGGGGATGGACGTCCTCCTCACCGGCCTTGCGGCGATCGCCGATCCGATGGTCCTCCTGATGACCGTAACGGGCCTCGTCATCGGCATCGTCATCGGCGCGATTCCGGGGCTCAACGTGCCGCTCGCGGTGGCAATCGCGCTGCCCATCACCTTCAGCCTGACGCCCGTCGCGGGCCTCGCCATGCTGGTCGGCATCTATAAGGGCGGCACCTACGGCGGCTCGCTGTCGGCGATCCTCATCAACGTGCCGGGCACCCCGGCGGCGGTCGCCACGGCCGCGGACGGCTCGGCGCTGACGCGTCAGGGCAAGGCCGGCAAGGCGCTCAAGATGTCGCTCTACGCCTCCGTCATCGGCGAATTGATCAGCGACCTCGCGCTCATCCTGTTCTGCGTGCCCATCGCCTCGCTGGCGCTGAAATTCGGGCCGACGGAAATGTTCGCGCTGGGCATCTTCGCGCTGACGCTGGTGGGCGTGCTGTCGGAGGGCAACATGGTCAAGGGGCTGATCGCGGGCACCGTGGGGCTGCTTCTCGCCAATTTCGGCGTCGACCCGCTGTCGGGCCAGTTCCGGCTCACCTTCGGGGTGCGCGAATTGTCCGGCGGGTGGGCGTTCATCGCGCTGGTGATCGGCATCTTCGCGGTGTCGGAGGCGCTGGCGATGGCGCAGCAGAGCCTGACGACGGCAAAGTGGGGCGGGGTCAGCCTGTGGTCGCGCGAGAACCGGATCGAGCGGGCCGAATGGCGCCAGTGTGCGCCGGCGATCGGGCGTTCCTCCCTCATCGGCGTGCTGATCGGCACCATTCCGGGGCTCGGCTCGGCCGTCGCCGCGTTCCTGTCCTACGGGCTCGGGCGCACCCTGTCGCGTGACCCCGACGCCTTCGGCAACGGCGCGCTCGACGGTCTCGCCTCGGCCGAAAGCGGCAACAACGCCGTGACCGGCACCACCTTCGTGCCGCTCCTGACGCTCGGCGTGCCGGGTGACGTCATCACCGCGATCATGCTCGGCGCGTTCATGGTGCACGGGCTCATTCCTGGCCCGGCGCTGTTCCAGCAAAATGGCGACTTCATCGTCGCCTTCTTCGCGTTGATGCTGCTCGCGACGGCGCTCCACTTCGTCATCGGGCTCGCCGGGATGTCGGCCTTCATCCAGGTGACGCGCGTGTCGAAGGGGGTGCTCTTCCCCATCATACTGCTGCTGGCCATCACCGGCGTCTACGTCACCACCAACAACGTGTTCGATGTCTACGTGATGCTGGGGTTCGGCGTGCTCGGCTACTTCATGAAGGTTTTCGGCTTTCCCATCGCGCCGCTCCTGATCGGCTTCATCCTGAGCCCGCTCATCGAGATCGGCTTCCGCCAGGCGATGATCGTCTCGCGCGGCAGCTACGACATCTTCTTCACCCGCCCCATCGCCGCGGGCTTCCTGGGCCTTGCCCTCATCGTCAGCCTCGCGGTGGCATGGCGGGAGTGGCGGCGGCCGGCAGCGCCTATCGAACGAGAGATCTAGCCTTGCAAATCCGCTCCATCGAAGCCTTCCCCATCCGCTTGCCGCTGAAGCAGGTCCTGACGCTCTCGCGCGGGGTGAGCCGCACCATCGAGGAGGGCAAGCAGATCGTTCTCGTCAAGATCACGGGCGAGGACGGTACCGTCGGCTGGGGCGAGGCGGGGCCGAGCCGCCGCTGGTCGGCCGAGACGATCCACTCCGCCTACACCACGATCGTCCACTACCTGACGCCCGTCCTCATCGGCCGCGACGCCTTCGACCTCGCCGGCGCGCACCGCGCGATGGACAAGGAACTCGCCCCCGGCCTCGACCCCGGCCAGCCGGTGGCCAAGGCCGCCATCGACCTTGCCCTGCACGACCTCATCGGCAAGAGCCTCGGGATTCCGCTGCAATCTTATTTCGGCAACAAGTCGGCCGACCGGGTGCGGCTCGCCTATCTCGTCTCCGCGCCCGGGCCGGACGAGACGCGGGCGGTGGTCGAGCGCGGGCTTGCCGAGGGCTACCGCGACTTCAAGGTGAAGGTGGGCAGCAACCTCGAGACCGACATTGCCAACCTCGAGGTGACGATGGAACTGGCCGGCGAGGGCGGCAAGGTGTGGCCCGACGCCAACCAGGGGTACACCCTCGCCGAGGCGCTGCGGGCGGCGCGCGCGTTCGATGCGATGGGCGTCGAGATCTTCGAGCAGCCGGTGCCGATGAACGACATCTACGGCATGAAGAAATTGCTGTCGGCCACCTCGATGACCATCGCGCTGGACGAGGCGACCATGGGGCTGCCGTTCGTCATCGAGCTGTTGCGGCGCGAGGCGATCGAGGGCGTGGTGATCAAGGTCAACAAGTGCGGCGGGCTCTACTATGCGCGCCAGCTATGCGACCTCGCCAAGAATGCCGGCATGGTGCTGATCGGCTCCGGGCTGATGGACGCGCCCATCGGCTTCGCCGCCTCGGTTCACCTCTTCGCCGCCTATGGCATCACCTTCCCGGTCGACCTCAACGGGCCGCAGCATATCGCCGAGAACTATTTGGCGGAGCCGCTGCCGATCGAACTGCCCTATGCGATGGTGCCGGACGCGCCCGGCCACGGCTGCGTGATCGACGAGGACAAGGTCGCCCGCTACCGCCTGGACCTCGGCTGAGCCTATGCCGCCGCCACGCGGCGGGCGGCGCGGAAGGGCACCAGGCGCCGCGCATCCTCGTCCCACAGGGTGAGGCGAACGCACTTCAGGCTGCCCCACAGCGTGAGCCGGTTGATGTCGCGCAGCTCCGGGTGGTCGCGCAGCACCTCCGGCAGGCGGTAGTGCGGAATCCGGCTCGACAGATGGTGGACGTGGTGGATGCCCACGTTGGCCGCGAACCATCTCAGGATGACAGGCAGGTCGTAGTGCGAGCTTCCGTGCAGCGCGGCGTCGGGGTGGGCCCAGCGGTCGGCGGGATCCCAATGAGTGTCCTCGAACTGGTGCTGGATGTAGAACAGCCACACGCCCGCCGCCGAGGCGAGGAGGACGATCGGCAGGTGGATCATCAGGAACGGGCCGACGCCGACGATCAGCATCACCACCACCACCGCCGCCGCGATGGCGACATTGGTGCTCATCGTGCTGACCCAGTGCATCCGGCCGGCGCGCATGAAGCCGATCGGCAGTCGGTTGTGCAGGACGAACACGAACAGCGGCCCCACCCCGAAGATGACCAGCGGGTTGCGATAGATGCGGTAGCGCAGCCGCCCCCACAGGCCGAGCGCGCGATACTCCCGCAGCGTGAGCGTGGCGACGTCGCCGATGCCGCGACGGTCCAGATTGCCCGAGCCGGCGTGATGCAGCGCGTGCGTCCGGCGCCAATGGTCGTAGGGCGTGAGGGTGAACACCGCGAGGCAGCGGCCGAGCCAGTTGTTGGCGCATTGGCGCCGGAAGACCGAGCCGTGGCCGCAATCGTGCTGGATCAGGAAGATGCGCACGAGGAATCCGGCGGCGGGGATGGCGAGCGGCAGGGCCAGCCAGTAGCCGACTGTCGTCATCGCGACCCACATGGCGACCCACAGCACCGCGAAGGGGCCCGCGGAGACGGCCACCTCGAAAACACTGCGGGGGAGGCTGGGCACGCCATAGCGCTTCAGCGTGCGCCCGAAGGCGCGCGCGTCGATGGGTGAATTCGGTGCTTCGGTGGACACTGTCTGCGTACGCTGGTGTGGTTACTCGGTTGGTTCGGAAGCCGGCACGTGCGCGCGGTGCACTCCATCGCGATGGAGCGCGCGCAACGTGCCGAGGTTGAATCGCTTGTTGTCGATCGTCATCACCAGGTCGTCCGGACGCAGCTTGGAAAATTCCTCGACGGCGTAGTCGATGGCGTCGGCGGCGGTCTCGAAACGGTGATAGCCCAGCCCGCCGCGCTTGGTGCCTGCGCGGCGCGACACGAACAACTCCGCAGGGGAAGCGAAGTCTTCGTCGGAGAGCTCTTCCACGGGGTCGTAGGTGCGAGCCTGGCTCATGACTTTTTACCGGGTTTGGGGGTGCGCAAGTCGCCGGGCGTCATTATCTTGGCGCTGCGGAGGTAGCTGGGGCCGGCGGCCTTTTTGGCCTTCCGGGCGTCCACGTCCGCCTTTTTCGGTTGCTTGTCCGCGCGTATTTGGCCTTTTGCCACAGTGGGTATCCTTGCTGGCGGCTCGATCCGCATGACGGAAGGCGGGGACCATCGGTCCCTGGAATTTTGTGCCGGGGAAGGGACTTCGGCACGGGCCGGGAAGCGACCGCTCGACACATCGTTTCACGCGGTCGACGCAATTCCGTCTTCCTACTCAAAATAGTGCCGAAAACTACAAAAACAATCCGGCCCGGGCGCGGCGATTTCTGCCGTGCGAACTAGTTTAATAGTCAAAAATCCGCTCTGCCGGCGGTTTCTGGCCGATTATCGATACAAAACGTCGCCTATGCCGGCGAAAAATCTTTCATGCGCGGGAATCGCGGCGCGCCAGTGCGGACTTGCGCCTTGTAGATCTGCGCGAGCTCTGCTATATGGGGTCCGCTAAGTTATGACTATCGATCACTGTCTCCTCAACGGCTGCAGTCGCGATCTTGCTCTGACGGCGCCAGGCTGCCGCATCTCGCGGGCAGCGATATATGAAGGAGATTTCACGATGGCCAATGGCACCGTGAAGTGGTTCAACGCAACCAAGGGTTTTGGGTTCATTCAGCCGGAGACCGGCTCGCGGGATGTGTTCCTGCACATCTCGGCGGTTGAGCGCGCCGGCCTCAACCGGCTCGACGAAGGCCAGAAGGTCACGTTCGACATCGAGCGTGGTCGTGACGGTCGCGAGTCCGCGTCCAACCTGCAGCTGGTCGACTGACAGCTTCGCGCTCCGGGGGAGGCAGACCGCTTCCCCCGGACGCATCTTCGGGCCGCCGCCAGCCGAGTATTCGCCGCCGCGCCGAGCCCCTTCCAAAGACATCCGCTTCAACAAATACCCGCGCCGTTCGCCGACCATTGAGTTGGCGTCATGCGCGTGGCGCGAGCCGCTTGCCGGCTAAGACGCCCTCCGGATCCATTGCTGCGGTCTGCCCCAGCCATCCGCGATCTCCCCCCTCGACGACCCCTAAGCATGTCCTGAAACCTGGCCGCAGGCCGCGCCTTGCGCGCCACCGCCACGCGCGAGCTTGCACCACGCGTGGCCTGCGCCGCCGCATCAGGCAGCGGGCGAAAGGTCGAGAGGTCAGAACTGCATTGGCAGCGCCGTGAGCCAGCGACAGCCAGTTGGGTGAGCTCGAAGGCAGCAGCGGCGATCACAATTGCGAGAGCAAGCCCGGTGCCCCGTGGCCCCCGAACCGCGCGCCGCGACCAGGCCGAACAAGCTCGACGAACCCCAAAAAATTGGCTGAGGCCCTCCTCGGATGCCGCCGTAGCAAAAGACTTTCATCAGCTCAATGCGATGGCCTGCCCCGGTGTCTGCCGCGGCCTTTGCCGGAGCGCGGGGTGGCAGCCCTTCCGCCCATGCGGTGACGCGCGGCGCCCCTGGCGGCCGCGTGGCCCGTGCCGCGCGTAATCCGGAAAAGGAAGGCAGGCCGGAGCGATGACGGACTGCACACCGCCGAGCCCCATCGCTCCCAGGCCGGAAGCGGGGCGGCATCCAGGCGAGCGCGGCTGCGATAGCTGCCGAAAGCGATCCCGAATTCAGGCTGCGGTGAGGGGCGCGCTCACACGCAGGTCGAGCATCAAACGTGCGCCGTCCCCGTCACCGGCGTGCGGCGATTTGATCGCGGGCACTCTGGACAGTTTCGCCGATCCGCGCAAAGCCGTGCCCGTGTTGTCCGTCGGGAAACGGGGGGCTGGAGGGCGTCGCGGCGCTGCGGGTTGCGGCTCCGACCCCCTCGGCCAGACGCCCGGAATGTGGCAAAATAGGCCGAGTTCGTGCCGGTTTTCCGGTCGGGTGGGCTCTCTTTGAGCTGCCGTCGAAGAAGGGATGTGAGATGAGAGCCGCATATACCGTTGTGTTGTTTACGATTTTTGCAATCATGGCTCATCCTTTGACGGTCAGCGCGCAGCCGCAGGTGCCTTCCAAGTACGGCAAGCACGCGCTGCCTCAGGCGACCCAGGAGCGGCTCAGGGCGACGCGGGGCGAGGTACCGCTCAAGCTGAAGCGGACGATCCGGGTGCTGAAGTCCGACCGGCTCATCCCCAAGATCAAGCGCACGGCGGCCGCCTACGGGATCGACCCGATCCACATCGTCGGCGCCATCGTCGGCGAGCACGCCTTCAACTACGACATCCGGGACGATCTGCAGCAGGTCGCGCTGCAGTTCGGCCGGCGCATGCGCACGGTGGAGTTTTCGTGCGGTTCGGTGCCGCTGGAAACGGTGCTCGCCCAGCCGCAGTTCGCGCAGTGCAAGGGCTCGTCCAACTCGTACTGGACGTGTGTGGACAAGGTCTGGTTCACCAAGGTGCGGGGCCGCGTCGTCGACGGCGTGCGGATGCCGCGGCGCAACCTGACCGAAGCCTGCTTCAACCCGTTCTCGACCGGCCAGACCTACGGCCTCGGCCAGCTTTCGCCGGTAACCGCGCTCAAGATGATGGACACGACCAAGCTGCCGAAGCTGTCCTACAAGGACGCGGACAAGCTGTACGAGCGCATCATCGATCCGGACGAGTCGATCAGCGTCATCGCAGCGGTGATTGTCGATTCCATCAAGGCCTATCGCTCGGTCGGCGTCGATATCTCCAACCGCCCGGGCATCACGGCAACGCTCTACAATCTCGGCGATCCCTGGACGCGCGCCCGCCGCTCCAACGGCAATCCCAAGGTGAACTATTACGGCGCCTTCGTCGAAGACCACATCGACGTGCTGTACGACCTGCTCGACTAGCGCCGGACGGGCGCCGTTCGCGAACGGCCCCTAACGCCCCCCGCGGCGCAGGCGGCGCGGCAGGGGCGGGACGATCAGCTCCGGCGTCACGAGCGTCAGGCTGGGTGCGCTCTCGCGGCGATCGAGGTGGGCGTAGGCTTGCCGGACGAGGGCGCCGGCGCGCTGGCGCACCATCAGGATGGGGTGGCGCCACAGATCGCCGAGCGGATCGTGATCCCACACGCCGAGATCGCAGGCGGCGATCGCCTCGTCCGGGATCTCCCGCAGGAACTCCAGCGCGCCTTCCAGGCAGTCGATGGAGTTGACCAGAAGCGCCGGCGGCAGGCCGCCCAGGCGCTGGTATAGCGCCGCCAGCGCGTCGCGGGCGTCGAGGCGGCGATATCCGCAGGCGAGAATCTGGCTGTCGTCCACGGTGTGGCCATGCGCGGCCAGCGCCTCGCGAAACCCTTTGATGCGCTGCGAAGTGGCGTAGAGGCCGCTGTCGCCGCCCAGGAAGACCATGCCGGTTACCGCCCCCGGCCGTGCCCGCTCCAGCAGCGCCGAAGCGAGGGTGCGAACCCCCCCGACATTGTCGCTGACCACCGACGGCGCATCGGTCGAGGGTTGGTCGACGAACACGTGCGCGACGTTGGCTTCGCGGCACTGCGCGCTGAGCGCAGCCGGGGCGGTTGTGCCCACGAACATCATCGCATCCACCGCGTAGCCGACGAGGCGGCGCACCGCATCCTCCTCCTGCTCGGGATCGCGCTGGGTGGAAACGATGACGGGGATCTGGTCGCGCGCGCGGGCCTCGGCGGTGAATGCCTGGCTTAGCGAGGAGAAGAAGCGGTTGTCGTGCGCCGGCAGGATCATCCCCACCAGCCCCGAGCGCGCCTTGCGCAGGCCGCGGGCCTGGAGGTTGGCCGAATAGCCGAGTTCCAGCGCCACAGCCTGGATGCGCTTCACCGTGTCGGGGCGGATGCGGCGCGCCTTCCAGGTGCCGTTCAGCGCGGCGCTGACCGTGGACGGCGAGGCGCCCGCACGACGGGCGACGTCGTAGATCGTCAGCTTGGGAGTGGGTTTCATCCTCGAACCGATCTCGCCCATGTCAGCCGGCCAACGCTCAAGCGCGTTGACACTCGGTGCGACAGAAGCA
>JAUIJH010000226.1 GCA_030431335.1 Alphaproteobacteria bacterium | reverse complement strand
GTGCCCAGCAGGAAGGTGTAGCCGTCGAACGACTTGGTGCCCGGCGGCATCCGCGAATCCATGATGGAGACGGTGGCGAGGTCGTAGGGGTCCTGCGGCGCGATCCACGGCGCCAGCAGCGCGGCGGCGACGATGGCGACGAGCACCACCAGCGCGCCGACGGCGATCCAGCTCTCGGCGAACTCGGAGGCGAAGCGGCGCAGCGGCGATTCCACCCTCGGCACGGGCGGAGCGGGCCCTTCGGCGGCCGGCGTCTCCTGCGTGAGGTCGACCATTAGCGTCTCCTGCCCGCAAGCCGCACCCTTGGGTCCAGCATCGCGTAGATGAGATCGACGATGAGGTTGATGATGACGAACAGGAAGACGATCAGCATCAGGTAGGCGACGATCACGGGGCGATCGAGCGTCTGGATGCTCTCGATCAGGAGCTTGCCCATGCCGGGCCAGGCGAAGATCGTCTCCGTCACCACCGAGAAGGCGATCAGCGAGCCGAACTCCAGCCCGAGCACCGTCACCACCGGGATGAGGATGTTTTTGAGGAGGTGCACGCCGACGATGCGGCTCGGCGCGAGGCCCTTGGCGCGAGCGAACTTGATGTAGTCCATGTGCACCGCCTCGCGCACGCCGGCGCGGGTGAGGCGGATGACGAGGCTGATCTTGAGCAGCGCCAGGTTGAAGGCGGGCAGAATCAGGTGCCGCAGCCCGTCCCACGTCAGGAAGGAGACGCGGATGCCGAGGACCTCCACCGTGTCGCCGCGCCCGGTGGAGGGCAGCCAGCCGAGCATCACCGCGAAGATCAGGATCAGCATGATGCCGACCCAGAAGGTGGGCAGCGAGAACCCGACGATGGAGCCGGTCATGATCAGCTTGGAGAACGGGCTGTCCGGCTTGAGCCCGGAATAGAGCCCGAGCGGGATGCCGAGGAACACGGCGAGGAACAGCGCCGCGAAGGCGAGCTCCAACGTCGCCGGCAACCGCTGCAGGATGAGGTGCATGGCGCTCTGGTTGAACATGTAGGACTTGCCGAGGTCGCCCGACAGCGCCCCCTCGACGAAGTACACGTAGCGCTCCCAGATCGGCCGGTTGAAGCCGAACGTCTCCTTCACCCGCGCGATCTCTTCGTGCGTGGCGTCGGGCGAGACGAACATGTAGGTCGGGTCGCCGATCGACGAGACGCCGACGAACACGATGAGGCTCATCGCCACGACGACGAGCAGCGACTGCATGAGGCGGCGGATGATGGTGACGGTCATGTCACGCCGATCCCGGAACGGAGGGAGCGGAGGCGGCCGAAACCGCCTCCCACCGTCCTAGTCCGCGTCGCGGGTGACGGACTGGCCGAGCGTGTACTCGTCTGTGCGAGGCTCGTAGCTGAGCCCCTTCTTCAGGCCCCAGGTGTTGACCTGGTAGTGGATCGGGATGATCGCGCCGTCGTTGATGGCCATTTCGGTGGCCTTGGCGAGCAGCTCCTGGCGCTTGTCGTCGTCGACGGCGGCCATCGCCTCGTTGATCACGGCGTCAACCTCGGGGTTGGAGTAGCGGCCGCGGTTGGCGGGACCGTCGCTGTGGATCAGCGAGCGCAGCGGCGAGGACGCCTCGCCGGAGCCGGCGCCCCAGCCCACCAGGATCAGCGAGAATTCCGGCGTCTCGCCCGGCCCGCCCTGCGAGGCGCGGGTGAAGTAGACCGAGCGCGGCATCGTCTCGACCGACGCCTCGATGCCGACGCGGTTCAGCATCTGCGCCACCGCTTCCAGGATGCGCGCGTCGTTGATGTAGCGGTCGTTGGGGCCGTGCATCAGCACCTTGAAGCCGTCGGGCAGGCCCGCCTCGGCGAGCAGCGCCTTGGCGCCTTCGGGGTCGTACTCGACCGGTTTCAGGTTCTCCGACACGCCGAAGAAGCCCTTCGGCAGGAGCTGGCCGGCCAGGATCGACTGGCCTTCCATCACGCGGTCGCGGATCGCCTCGCGGCTGATGGCCTTGGAGATCGCCTGCCGCACCTTGAGATCGAGCAGCGGGTTCTTGATCTTCGACCCGTCCTTGGCCGTGATGTGGGGCGAATCCTCCCGGAACTGATCGAGGTGCAGGTAGATCACGCGGTTGGACGAACCCTGCGCGAGGGTGACGTTGTCGTCGCCTTCGAGCCGCTGGATGTCGGTGGTGGGGACGTCGTTGATCATGTCGACGTCGCCGGCGAGCAGCGCCGCCACGCGCGACGGGCCGGACTTGATCGGCTTCAGCACCAGCTTGTCGAACGCGGGCGCGCCGTCCCAATAATCCTTGTTGGCGTCCAGCACGATGCGGTCGCCCGGAATGAACTCGACGAACTTCCACGGCCCGGTGCCGGTGGTCGCCTTGCCGGAATTGAACTCCTCGGTGGTGGCGTTGCAGCCGGTCTCGTCGGAGACGATGGCGATGTTCGACACGTCGTTCGCCATCAGCGGGTAGGGCTCCGGCGTGGAGAAATGGACGGTGTGGTCGTCCACCTTCGTCACCTTCTTGTTGCCCACGTAGAGCGCGAACGAGGCCGGCGAGTTGGGCACGTTCGGCGCGCGCTCGAAGGAGCAGAGCACGTCGTCGGCCGTGAAGTCCGTCCCGTCGTGGAATTTCACGCCTTCGCGCAGCTTGAACTCCCAGGTGAGGTCGTCGACCGGCTTCCATTCGGTGGCGAGGCCGGGGATGAGCTGCTGGGTCTCGTCCTGGTTGACCAGCGCGTCGAAGATCATCGCGGCGATCTGGTTGTTGGGGGTGAGCGTATGGAAGTGCGGATCCACGGCGGTCGCTTCGGAGGAGAGGCCGATGGTGAGGGTATTTTCCTCAGCCAGTTCCAGTCCGCTGGCGGACATCGAGAGGGACAGCAAGGCGGCGCCGGCGAGAAGCACCTGCGCGAACGGGGGTCGAGTCATCGTCGTCGTCTCCTATGGCGGCTGCGCCGCGTGGCAAACTCGCTCTGTTTCGACACTCTTTTGCGAGCCTAGAATTGCTTCGCCGACTGCGCAATAGTTTGAATGATCTTCCAGAACGGATCGCTGTGATGACTGTCGACGACCCCCTATCGCGCCTTTCGAACGAGTATCCCGTTGAATTATCTGCGCCGGACATCCGGCGATATGCGGCGGGGACCGGCGGTATTCCTTATGTGCACACTTTTCATGCCGACCAACCGGGGCCGCACGTTGCAGTGACCGCACTGGTGCACGGCAATGAATTGTGCGGCGCGATCGCGCTCGACCAGATGCTGCGCGACGGCGTGCGGCCGGTGCGCGGCACGTTGAGCTTCGCCTTCGCCAACATCGCCGCCTACGAGCGGTTCGACCCGGACAAGCCCACCGCCTCGCGCTGGGTGGACGAGGACTTCAACCGCGTGTGGTCGTCCGAGACGCTGGACGGACCGCGGCGAAGCGTGGAGCTCGAGCGGGCGCGGGAGATGCGCGGCTTCGTCGACGGCATCGACCTGCTGCTCGACCTCCACTCGATGCAGGAGCGCAACGTGCCGTTGATGCTGGCGGGGGCGGAGCGCAAGGGGCGCGACCTGGCGCGCGCGGTGGGCACGCCGGAGCTGGTGGTGTCCGATGCCGGCCACGCCGCCGGCCGCCGCCTGCGCGACTACGATGGCTTCGCCGATCCCGGCTCGGAAAAGAACGCGCTGCTGATCGAGTGCGGCCAGCACTGGGAGGCGGCGGCGGCGCAGGTGGCGCTCGATGCGACGGCGCGCTTCCTGCGCGTCACCGGCGCGGTGGCGGGCGACGCGCTGGCCCATCATCTGATGCCGGACCCGCCCACCCAGCGCATGATCGAGGTGACGGAGCGCGTCACCATCGAGAGCGACGCGTTCGCCTTCGCGCGGCCGTTCAAGGGGCTCGAGGTGCTGCCGGACGCGGGCACGCTGATCGGCCACGACGGCGACCGCGCGGTGGTGACGCCGCACGACGATTGCGTCCTGGTGATGCCCTCGCGCCGGCTGTGGCGCGGCCAGACGGCGGTGCGGCTGGGGCGCTACGTGTCGGACTGAGGATGGGCCGCGCGGTCGCGCCGGTGCATCCGGTAGAGGCCGGGCGCGGCAAGGAGGATGCGCGCGTAGCGCGGGCCGAGGCGGGCGGGCTCGCTGAGGGCGCGCCACAGCCATTCCAGGCCGGCCCGGCGCATGAACGGCGGCGCGCGGCGCACGTCCTGCGACAGGAAATCGAGCCCGCCGCCGATGTTGACGAACACGCCGCGGCCGAGCGCCTCGGCCATCCGCGCCGACCAGAATTCCTGCTTCGGCGCGCCGAGCGCCACGAGCACGATGTCCGGCTCCAGCTCCCGCAGCATGGCGGTGATCTCGCCGTGCAACGCCTCGTCGCCCTCGAAGCCGAACGGCGGGGCGTAGGCGCCCACGATCCGTAGCGCCGGGTTGGCCGCCTTCAGGCGGCTGGCCGCGCCTTCGAGCCGCTCGATGGTGGAGCCGAACAGGAAGACGCGCCGGCCCGCCGCGGCGGCGGCCGCCATCAGCGGCTCGATCATGTCCGACCCGGTGACGCGCTCCTTGAGCGGCGTCCCCTCGAGCCGCGACAGCCACACGAATGGCATCCCGTCGGCGGTCACGAGGTCGGCCCGGTCGTAGACGGCGCGGAAGGCGGGGTTGTCGCGCAGCTTCATCACGTGGTCGAGGTTGGTGGTGACCACGATGCGCGGCGGGACCGGCGCCGCCGACCAGGCGACGATGCGCGCCACGGCGGCCGGCAGGTCGAGATCGGCCACCTCGATGCCGAACAGGCGCTGGGTGGGGATGGGCGCCGGTGCGCCGTCGATCGTCTCGTGAGTGGGGGTCGCCGTCATGGCGGATGCCTTACGCGATCGTGCTGCCGTACACAAAAAAGAAAGGCCCGAGCGGATGCCCGGGCCTTTCGTGCTGGTGGGTTAGGCCGGTGCGTGGGGCCGGCCCAATTCCGTTAGCGCTGGATCCCGAACTCGGGGTAGGCGTGCAGGCCCACCTCGCTCTGGTCGAGACCCGCGGCTTCTTCCTCCGGCGTCGCGCGCAGCCCGGTCACGGCGGCCAGGATCAGCCACACGATCAGCGAGGCGAAGAACGCGGTCGCGCCGATGGCGGCCACACCGATGAACTGCACGTAGTAGGTGGCATCGGTGTTGGAGAACGGCACGATCATGGTGCCCCAGATGCCGCAGACCAGGTGGACCGGGATGGCGCCGACCACGTCGTCGATGCGGATGCGGTCGAGCAGCGGCACGAACACGACGACGAGGATCTGCGTCAGGATGATGACGACCACCACACCGGCCGCGGCCGCCGTGTTGGTGTTGACGAAGATGCGCGAGACCGAGGAGGCATCGGCGATGGTGCCGAGCGCCAGCTGCGAGCCGCCGTTGAAGCCGAACCAGCCGAGCCACAGGATGAACGTGCCCAGCGTCGCCAGCGGGATCGACGAGCCCGGCATCGGGTTCACCACGCCGCCGGAGCCGAACTTGCCCATGCGCGCGCCGCAGACGATGGCACCCGCGAGAGCCGCCCAGCCGCCGACCGAGTGCACCAGCGTGGAGCCGGCGAAGTCGGAGAAGCCCATCTGGTCGAGCCAGCCCGTGCCCCATTCCCAGGAACCGGTGATCGGGTAGAGGATACCGGTCAGGAACACGGTGAAGATGAGGAACGGCCAGAGGCGCATGCGCTCGGCGATCGTACCGGACACGATGGACGCCGTGGTCGCGCAGAACACCATCTGGAAGAACCAGTCGGACGCGGCCGAGTAGTCACCCGGATCGTTGTCCGGCGCGGGGATGTCCTTCGGCGAGAAGGTGCCGAGGTAGCCGGCCAGACCCTTGATGTTCTCGGCAACGTTCACGTTGTCGTACATCAGGTTGTAGCCGATCGCCCAGAACATCAGCCCTGCGATGGAGTACAGCGCGATGTTCTTGAGGCACTGCATCGCGGCGTTCTTGGAACGCACGAGGCCGGCCTCGAGCATGGCGAAGCCAGCGGCCATGAACATCACGAGGAAGCCCATCACGAGGAAGAGCAACGTGTTGAACACGTACGGCTCCGGTGCGACGGCCTCGGCGTCGCCGGACGCCTGAGCGGCCTGCGCCTCGAGGGTCTGGACCCGTGTCTGGAGCTCGGTGAGCGCGGCGGACGAATCGGCCGTCGCGGCGACAGGTGCAGTCACATCCGGGGTCGGCGCAGCAGGCGACTCCGCCGCCGCCGGCGCGGTGGTGTCCGCCGGCGCCGTCGTGTCGGTTTGGGCCCACGCGGCCGTCACCGACAATGCGAGGGCCAAGCCGGCGCCCGCCAGTTTTCTCAAAAATATGCTCTTCATGAGGGTGTCCGGTTCGAGAGGGAATCTGGTGTTTTAGAGGGCTTCGGCGTCGATCTCGCCGGTCCGCACGCGCACCACCGAGTCCAGCGAGTAGACGAAGATCTTGCCGTCGCCGATCTGGCCGGTCTGCGCGCTTTGCTGGATCGCCTCGACCACGCGCGGCACGTCGCCGTCCGCCGCCGCGATCTCGATTTTCAATTTCGGCAGAAAATTCACCGCGTACTCTGTACCGCGGTAAACCTCGGTATGGCCTTTCTGGCGGCCATACCCCTTAACTTCGCTTACGGTCAGGCCGGAAACGCCAGCTTCCGAGAGCGCCTCCCGCACGTCGTCCAGCTTGAACGGCTTGATGATCGCCATCACAATTTTCATGCGCATTCCCTTCGTCTCCCCACCGGGCTCGCGCGGCCCGACGGCGGTCAACTCGCAACGAGGTACAAGAGCCGTGCCAACCGCCCTGACCGCTTCTGCACGCGTCGTAGACAGCACTATTGCCAAAAAATTATGCATCTGCCTACAGCGGAGGCGCCCCCGCTCGGCCATGCCGTTCGGTTTTGCACCAACCGGCTGCGGGACGCCAGTGCGGCCCGCCCCGCCGGCCTCAGACGGACCGGGTCAACCCGCCGTCGAGGCGCAGGTTCTGCCCCGTCATGTAGCCGCCATCGTCGGACGCGAGCCACGCGATCAGCGAGGCGACCTCCTCGGTGCGCCCGTAGCGGCCCATCGGGATCCGCTCCCGGCGGGCGTCCGTTTCCGGCAGGCTGTCGATGAAGCCGGGCAAAATATTGTTCATGCGGATGTTGTCGGCCGCGTACTTGTCGGCGAACAGCTTGGTGAACGACGCGAGCCCGGC
>JAUIJH010000225.1 GCA_030431335.1 Alphaproteobacteria bacterium | reverse complement strand
CCTACGGCATGCACAACAACTCCAATATCCCGGTGGAGATGATCGAGAGCGACATGCCGTTGACGGTGGTCGCGTACGGCCTCCTGCCCAATTCCGGCGGCGCCGGCCGGCAGCGCGGCGGGCTCGGCCTCTTCCGCGAATGGCGGGTGGACAGCCCGGAGGCGGTGTTCTCGGCCAACGCGGAGCGGTTCCGCTTCCGGCCCTACGGCCTCGCCGGGGGCGAGCCGGGCCGCGAAGGCCACATGATCCTGATCCGGGGCGCCGAGCGCACCGAGCTCGGCTCCAAGGTCAACAACCTGCCCTTGAAGCGCGGCGACATCATCCGCCTCGAGACGTCCGGCGGCGGCGGCTACGGCCCCGTCGCGGAGCGCGCGCCACCCCTCGCGCAGCGCGACAAGCAGCTCGGCTACGTCTAGGCTCCGGGCTCAATCAGCAGCCAGCGCCGGGCCGGGCAACGCTATTGGAGTGTGATCGGGTCGCCCGGCGTGATGGTGCCGCCGGTCGTCACCTCGCCGTAGATGCCACAATCGGCGTGGCCGAACGCCTCCTGCAAATGGCGCGGCACGAACACGTCGCGCGCGCCGGTCGCGGGGTTCACCGTCGTCGCCGCGCAGCGCTTGGTGCGCAGCAGCACCTTGAGCCGCACCGGCCCCACGGCGACGGTCCGCTCCACCAGCTCCAGCTCGCTCCAGGCCGGCCAGCCGTCGAAATAGATGTTGGCGCGGAAGCGCAGCGGGTCGACCGGCTGGCCCACGCGCGCGGCGAGATCGTTCACCGAGGCGAGGTTGATCAGCGACACCGCCTGCATGAACGTCTCCGACACCACCGACACGTCGGTGAAGCGGTGCCGCGCGCTGCCGCGCACCAGCCGCGGCCGCTCCTCGGCGCCGAGGCCGAGCGCGGCGCCGATGGCCGCCTCCGCGCCGGCCTGCCCCGCCGCGGTGGCGAGCGGGTAGCGCGCCGCGCCGATGGCGAGCGTGTCGGTCTCGGCGTCGTAGCGCGTCGCGAGGCCGACGAGGTCCCCGTCGCGCGCCAGCATGTGGAAGCACGTCTTGGGCATCGCCTGCGGGCGGTCGGCGTCGTAGGGCGTGTCGTGGCGCAAAAAGCCCAGCGACCGGTCGAGCGGCACGCCGGCGCCGGCCGTCAGCGTCACCGCTTCCAGCGGCTCCGGGCTCAGCCCCTTGACGGGGTAGCGGTAGAGCGCCGAAACGCGCCCGGCGAGTTCGGCCGCGCTCATGCCGGCAGCAGCGCCATCGCTTCCAGGCGCGTGAGCGCCGTCGGCGGGTGCGGGTCCTCGGGAATGTCGCACAGCCCGTTCGCCGCGCTGAGGCGGCCGAGCGAAGGCGCCGCCGTCACCACCGCCAGCGGGATCGCCACCAGGAGCCCCGCGAGCACCGGCGCCGCCCACGGCAGCACCGCCGGCAGCATCGCGCCGAACAGGCCGAGCAGCGCCAGCCCGAATGCCGTCTGCGGCCAGAACGAGCGCGCCGCCTCGCCCCAGCTCACCGTGCGGTCGCCGCGCGGCTGCGCCCGCCAGTCGATCCGCTTGCCGAAGAGGAGCCCGAACACGAACACGGCCACCGCCATCGCCACCACCGGCGCCATCAGCGTCGACATGACGAGCTCCACCCCGCCGCCGGCCAGGAGCCGCGCCCGCCCGCCGTAGCGCGCGCTCTCGCGCCGGCTCGCCAGCACCCCGGCGATCCCCATCAATTTCGGCGCGAACGCCATCGTCAGGATCACCGCGCAAAGCCCGAACCCGAGCCCGGGCGCGAACCCGCCCGCCGCGCCGTCGAACAGGCTCATCGCGCCGAACGCGAGGAACAGCATCCACGCCGGCGCGCCCACATACATCAGGATCGCCAGCGCGAGCTGCACCCGGCTCATGGTCTTCAGCCCCTCGAGGCCGATGAGCTGGAAATATTGCATGTTGCCCTGGCACCAGCGCAGCTCGCGGCGGATGAAGTCGGGCAGGGTGGGCGGGTTCTCCTCCCAGCTCTCGCCCTCCTCGGTGAGGACGCGCACGTGGTAGCCGGCGCGCCGCATCAGCGCCGCCTCCACCTGGTCGTGGCTCATCACGTGGCCGCCCAGCGGCCCGCTGCCCGGCAGCACCGGCAAGACGCAATCCCGCGCGAACGGCGTCAGCCGGATCAGCGCGTTGTGCCCCCAGTAGGGGCCGCAATCGCCCGCCCACCAGGCGGCGCCGGCCGTATAGGCGCGCATCCCGTGGCGCATCCCGAACTGGAACACGCGGGTGAAAAAGGCGGTCGAGGGCGTGCCCACCGACAGCGTCTGCAGGATGCCGAGCGAGGGGGCCGCCTCCATCGTGCGCACCAGGCGCAGCACCATCGCGGCCGACAGGAAGCTGTCCGCGTCGAGCGGCAGGAAGAACTCGTACGTCCCCACGGAGCGCTCGCAGAACTCGCGCAGGTTGCCGGCCTTGTAGCCCTCGTTGGTCTCGCGCAGGCGGTAGAAGATCTGGCTCGGCCGCGGGCTGGTCGCCTGCCAGGCGGTCACGAACGCCGCCTCCCGCGCCGCGATCGCCGGCTCGTCCGTGTCCGACAGCACGTGCACGTCGAAATGGTCGGCCGCCCCGCTCGCCTCCAGGTCCTCGAAGATCCCGCGCAACCGCATGATCGAGCGCTCCGGGTTCTCGTTGCGGATCGCCATCACGATGGCGGTGCGGCTCGCGAGCGGCGCCCCTTCGTCGGCCGGCAGCGCCAGCACCGCGTCGCCGCCGCGCGCGGCGACCACCGTGCCGATGATCGCGTTCCAGAACCCGATGGACAGCCACGGCAGCGTCACCGCGAAGGCGACCAGCATCCCCACCCGCGGCGCCGTCCAGCCGCCGTGCCCCAGCACCTCGGCCATGGTCACGGCCATCGCCGCCACCGTCAGCGCGTTGAGCGCGAGCACCGCGAGGCGCCGCCGCCGCAACACGCGCGCGGCCACGGCGAACGGCGCCGCCGGTTCGCCGCTGCGGGGCGCCCCCGCTGCGGTCGTTGCGGGGCGCTCGATGACATCTTGCACTGGCATGGGTTCCCTGGATGGTCGCGGGCCTTCTGCGGACCCGATTGAGCGGCCTCGATTGACGGGTTACGCCTCAACACACGATGAATGCCAAAGAACCCGCGAGCGCGACACAGATATGGTTCAGCACGATAACTCTGCCAACGCTTTAGTGCGTGGCACGGCGCTTTGGGTTCAAAACCCGTTCACGTATTCGCTATTGCCGGTCGAGGCGCGGGCCGGTGCGGGCGATGCGGTGCTGGAGGCGGTGTGCTCGGCCGTCAGCCGGGGCACCGAGCGCCTCGTCGCGGAGGGGGCGGTGCCGCCGTCCGAGTACACGCGGATGCGCGCGCCGCACCAGGAGGGCGAGTTTCCCTTCCCCGTGAAGTACGGCTATGCGCTGGTCGGCCGCGTCACCGCCGGGCCGGCGGATCTCCTCGGCCGGCTCGCCTTCGCGCTCCACCCGCACCAGAGCCATGCCGTGCTCGACCCCGCCGCGCTCACCCCGGTGCCGGAGGCCGTGCCGCCCGCCCGCGCGGCGCTCGCGGCCAACATGGAAACCGCCCTCAACGTCGCGTGGGACAGCGGCGCCGGCCCGGCCGACCGCGTGCTGGTGGTGGGCGGCGGCGTCGTCGGCCTCCTCGTGGCGCGCATCCTGTCGCAGATGCCTGCCGCCAGCGTGTGGCTGTGCGATGCCGACCCCGGCAAGGCCGGCATCGCCGCCCAGCTCGGCGCAACCTTCTGCCTGCCGGCAGATGCGCCCGAGGGGGTCGACGTCGCCATCAACGCCAGCGGCAGCGGCAAGGGGCTGGCCACGGCGCTCGCCGCCGCCGGCCGCGAGGCCACCGTGGTGGAGGCGAGCTGGCACGGCACGCGCGAGGCGAGCCTGCCGCTCGGCGGCGCCTTCCACTCGCAGCGCCTGCGCATCGTCTCCTCGCAGGTGGGCTCGCTGCCGCCCGCCCGCGCCCCGCGCTGGACCTATGCCCGCCGCCTCGCTGCGGCCATGTCCCTGCTTGACGATCCGGCCCTCGATGCGTTGATCACCCACGAGGTGCCGTTCGCCGAGGCGCCCGCCCGCCTGCCGCCGCTCATGCGAGAGCCCGGCCCGCTCGCCATCGTCCTGCGCTACTGACGGCGCGCCAACAGGAGTTTCCCCCATGTTTGCCTTGGAAGTGCGCGATCACATCATGATCGCCCATAGCCTGCGCGGCGAGGCGTTCGGCCCGGCGCAGAACGTGCACGGCGCCACCTTCGTCGTCGACGCCGCCTTCTTCGCGCCCTCGCTCGGGCCCAACGGCATCGTCATCGACATCGGCCTCGCCAGCGACGCGCTGAAGGCCGTCCTCGCCCCCATCAACTACCAGAATCTGGACGCGCTGCCCGAGTTCGCCGACCGCCGCTCCACCACCGAGGCGCTGGCCAAGTGGATCTTCGACAAGCTGGCCGCCGAACTCGCCGCCGGCACCCTGGGCGAGGACGCGCGCACCGTGACGCGGCTGCGCGTGACCTTGAACGAGAGCCACCTCGCCCGCGGCTGGTACGAGGCGGACCTCTAAGGCCGGGCGGCGCGCCGTGCGCCCCGTCGCCTTCGCCTATCCGGGCGACCTCGACACCCCCACCGGCGGCTACCGCTACGACCGCGCCCTCATCGGCGCGCTGGAGGCGCTGGGCCACCGCGTCGAGCGCATCGCCCTCGGCGCCGGCTTCCCCTTCCCGAGCGAGGGGGAGCTGTCCGACGCCGCCGCGCGCCTCGCCGCCGTGCCGGTCGAGGCGGCGCTGATCGTCGACGGCCTCGCCTATGGCGTGCTGCCGCCGTCGGCGCTTATTCCCGTGGCGGCGCCCATCGTCGCGCTGGTCCACCATCCGCTGGCGCTGGAGACGGGGCTCGATGCGGCGACCGCCGCGCATCTCGCCGTCACCGAGCGGACGGCGCTCGCCTGCGCCCGCGCGGTCCTCGTCACCAGCCCCGCCACGGCGCGCACGGTGGCGGCCGAGTTCGCGGTGCCGCCGGAGCGCCTCACGGTCGCCCTGCCGGGGCTCGAGCGGCGCTGGACGCGGCTCGCCCGCCGCCCGGCCGATCCGCCCCGCATCGTCTCCGTCGGCAGCCTCTCGCCGCGCAAGGGCCACGACGTGCTGATCGCCGCCCTCGCCACCTTGTCCGACCTCGATTTCCGCTGCGACATCGTCGGCGGCCCGGCCGATCCCGCGACCGCCGCCGCCCTGCCGGCGCAGATCGCCGCCCACGGGCTCGACGCGCGCATCGCCCTGCGCGGCGCGCTCCCCGCCGACACCATCGCGGACCTCTTCGAGGCGGCGAGCGTCTTCGCCCTCGCCACCCGCTACGAGGGTTTCGGCATGGTCTTCGCCGAGGCGATGGCGGCGGGCCTGCCCATCGTCGGCACCACCGGCGGCGCGGTGCCCGAGGTGGTGCCGCCCGAAGCCGGCTTCCTCGTCGCGCCCGACGATGCCGACGCCCTCGCCGCCGCGCTCCGGTCCATCCTCACCGACGCCCCGCTGCGCGCCCGCCTCACCCAGGGCGCCCGCGCCGCCGGCGCCGCCTTCGGCGACTGGGACGCGGCGGCCGCCATCGTCTCGCAACTGGTGGAGACCCTCCCATGAGCGGCTTTTCGGCCGACTGGCTCGCCCTGCGCACCCCGGCGGACGACCGCGCCCGCTCCGCCGCGCTGATCGCGCTGGCGGCGGCCCGCCTCGCGCCGCCGCTGGCCCTGTGCGACCTCGGGGCCGGCACCGGCGCCACGCTGCGCGCGCTCGCCCCGCATTTGCCCACCCCGCAGCGCTGGCGCCTCGTCGACGCCGACGCCGCCCTCCTCGCCGAGGCCGAGCGCCGCTTCGGCGAAACCGCCCGGCCCGGCATCGCGATGGCGACCCACGGCGCCGATCTCCTCGCCGACCCGGCGCCGTGGGCCGAGCCGCCCTCGCTCGTCACCGCCTCGGCGCTGTTCGACCTCACCTCGGCGGCCTGGATCGCGCGCTTTGCCGCCGCCTGCGCCGCCGCGCGCGTCCCGGTCCTCGCCATGCTCTCCTACGACGGCCACCTCGCGGCGGACCCCGTCCACCCGCGCGACGCGGCCATGCGCGAGGCGTTCAACCGCCACCAGCGGGGCGAAAAATCGTTCGGCCAGGCGGCCGGCCCCGACGCTCCGGCGACGCTCGCCGCCGCCTTCGCCGCGCACGGCTACCGCGTGGAGGAGCGCTCCACCCCGTGGCTCCTGACCGCCGAGCGCGACGCGGCCCTCATCGCCGCCACCCTCGAGGGCTGGGCCCAAGCCTCCCGCGAGATCGAGCCTGCCCACACGGGCGAGATCGACGCCTGGCTCGCCGCCCGCCTCGCCGACACGCGGCGCCTCGAAGTCGGCCACCGCGACCAGCTGTTCCTGCCCCCCGAAACGCCGGCCTGAGGGGCGCGGCGCCGCTCTACTCGAACAGCTCCGGCCGCGTCAGGCGCAGCTCGTAGAGGCACATGATGGCCTTGCCGTCTTTCAGGCGGCCGTCGTCCTTGGCGGCCCACAGCTCCTTCAGCGGCCATTCCTCCACGTCGAGCATCTCGTCGTCGTCGGCGCCGGTGTCGCCCTCCACCTTGTCGGCGGGGGTGTAGCGGGCGAGGAAGCAGGACATCTGCTCCGTCACCAGCCCGGGGATCGGATAGAAGGTGCACACGTGGGTGAGATCGTGCAGCTCGTAGCCGAGCTCCTCGCGCGCCTCGCGCCGGGCCGCCGCCATCGGGCTGGGGTCCTCCGGATCGATCACCCCGGCCGCCGCCTCCAGGATCAGCCCGTCGCCCTCGGCCACGTGCACCGGCACCCGCAGCTGGCGCACCAGGAGGGCGGTGCGGCGCGCCGCGTCATAGGGCAGCACCGCGGCGCCGTTGCCGTGGTCGTGCACCTCGCGCACCACCTCCAGGGAGTGGCTGCCGCTGCGGATTTTCGCTTCATACAGGTCGAGCTTCAGAAAGCCCGAATAGGCGGTGCGCAGATGCCGCGCCTCGTACTCTTGGTTTGACAAGCCGGTCTCCCAGGGCAACCTCGATAAGAAACGGTGCCGATAAGGCGAAGGCCATGCCACGAGAGGACGACATGGGCCAGACAAGCGTCATCAACGACCTGCTCAATGCCATCGCTGACACAAGCCTCATCGGAGGCCGGCGCAAGCCCAAGCCGCGCCGCACCAGCCGCGCCGCGCTGAAGGACATGATCGAGGCGCTGTTCACCGGCCTCGGCGAAGCCTCCTTCACCGAGCGCGCGTCGG
>JAUIJH010000026.1 GCA_030431335.1 Alphaproteobacteria bacterium | reverse complement strand
TGGCGAAATCGTTCTTGTCGACGATCAGGACCGAGTAGCCTTCGGCGGCCAGATGATGGGCGCCACTCGCGCCGCTGACTCCGCCGCCGATGACGACGACGTCGAATTCCTGGCCGTCGAGTTCCGAAATCGATTGGCGTGCCATGTCAGTTTCCCTCCCCAAGGATGGCGCGGCGCCCGTGGGCACCGCGCCGAGGCTCAGTTCGGGACCGGCGCCGTCAGGTCGAGTTCGGGACCGACGGTTTCGTTCCATTCCTTGGCGCACTCGGCGCCGCAGCGGCCGGCCCAGCCGGCCAGAACGGCGGTCTCGACGATCTCCTTGTGCTTGGCGCTGTCGGCCTCCGCGACGGGCATCAGGATCGAGAATGCGCTCTTGCCGAGCTCGCAGGCGCCCTCGCCCGTGTTGCAGGCATCCGCCTCGGCGACGAGCTTGTCGATCGTCTCCCACATGCTGTCCTCATAGGACGCGGCCTGCTCGAGAAAGAATTCCTTGGTCGCCTCGTCGAACGAGTCCCAGGTCTTGGAGTTGATCGCGAGCACGTTGATCGACCAGCCGAGGGACATCGGGTAGAGCGTCGTCACCACTTCGTTCCAGCCGGCGGTGTTGCCGGACATGGAGCCCGTCACGGCACAGTCGACGACGCCGTTGTTGAGCGCCGGGACCACTTCGGCGAACGCCATCGAGATGGCGGTGGCGTCGAGGCCGCTCAGGAAGTCGCGCATCGTGTTGTTGAAGACGCGGATCTTCTTGCCGGCGAGGTCGGACAGGCCCTTGATCTCGTCACGGCACCAGAAGATCTGCGGGGTGTTGCCGCCGATCGCCAGTGGCTTGACGCCCCAGTCGGCCTGCAGCTTGCGATCGATCACCGGCCGCCACGCGTCGCACGCGGCACGCGCCTGCTTCGGGGTGAGGGCGAGGCCGGCAAGGTCGCAGCCTTCGAACACCGGGTCGTCGCCGGCCATCTTCGAGATGTCCATGGAGCCGACATCCATGACGCCGAGCTTGAGCAGGCGCAGCATGGTCTTGTCGTCGATGCCCATCAGGTCGAGGGGCGTATATTGGGCGGTGATCTGGCCACCCGAGGCTTCGGGGAGAGTTTCGCCCCAGAACGGCACCTCGTCGTAGATCGAAACGGGCGTTCCCGAATTGAGGCCGATGACCTTGAGGTGACGCGATGGCAAATCCTGAGCGGACGCAGCTCCGATCATGAGGCTCGACGCGAATATCGCGGCGACGGCGGCGCGGACGAACATGCCATTTCCCTTCGTTTGCAACATTGGACAGCAATGGGCACCACCTGCCGCATTTCGGTCAAGATCAAACTCTCCGGCCGGCTCGCGCCTGCTTCCAATTTGGTCAAAGCGGCCAATAATAGCTAGTAACTGGGCGGTTCGTGCCGGAAATTAGGGCAAACGGGGATCGCCGGCTGTACATTCGCGCGGTGGCGCATGGTAATGTTCATCAGGTCGCAAGCCGTGCGCGCCGGCATGGCGGGCGAACGCCGGCGGCCGAAAACTCAAACCCTGGATCTGTCCCGATCATGAGCCAAACGCGCCGCGTGGGCATGCTCACGCCCTCGTCCAACACCGTGCTGGAGCCCTATACGGCGGCCATGTTCGCCCCCTTCGGCGAGGCCGCCTCGGTGCATTTCGGACGCTTCAGGGTGACCGAGATCTCCATGTCGGAGGCCTCGCAGGACCAGTTCGACGATGCGCCCATCATCGAGGCGGCGCACCGGCTGGCGGAGGCGCGGGTGCACCTGATCGCCTGGAACGGCACCTCGGCGTCGTGGCTCGGGCTCGACAAGGACCGCGCGCTGACGGCGCGGATCGAGGCGGCGACGGGCATCCCGGCGACCTCCACGATGCTGTCCTACGACGCGGTGTTGCGGGCGCTGGGGGTCAAGCGGCTCGGCCTCGTCACCCCTTATATCGGCGAGATCCAGGAGCGGATCGTCGCCAACTACGCCGCCGGCGGGATCGACGTGGTGGCCGAGCGGCGGCGCGAGGAGAAAGACAACTTCTCCTTCGCCACCTTCGGCCGGGACGAGATCAGGGCGATGGTCCGGGACGTGGCGGCCAGCGGGCCGGATGCGATCGCCATCGTCTGCACGAACTTCCGCGGCGCGCCGATCGCCGAGGCGCTGGAGGCCGAGTTCGCGATCCCGATCATCGACAGCGTCGCGATCACGGCGGCATCGGCCTTGCGCGCGGTGGGGCTCGACCCGGCGCAGGTCGCCGGATGGGGCAGCATCTTCCGCACGGTGGCCGAAATGCCGGCCGGCGCGTTCGATGCGATGGGGCGGACGCCGCGCTAACCGCCGCGTCACCGTGCGAAAACCGGCGCCGGGCTGTCAGCGGATGCGGGCCACCCGCCAAAGGAGGGCGACACCGAGCACGTTGGCGCCGGCCAGGAGCGTGAGGACGACGACCGTCGCGTGGGTTCCGGCGTTGACGATCAGCAGGGCGGCCGCGGAGGGGGCGAGCGCCTGCGCGATCAGGCTCGGCGTGGCGAGCTGGCCCATCAGGCGCCCGTAGCCCTCGGCGCCGAACAGCGCGAGGGGGAACGTGCCGCGCGCGATCGAGAAGATGCCCTGGCCCGCGCCATAGGCGACCAGCGCCAGGGCGGGGACCGGGAAGCCGATGGCGAGGAGGGCGAGGCCCGTCATGATGAGGAGGACCGAGGCGGCGAGCGTCCAGATCGGGTGATGCCGGCCTCCGCCGAGCATCTCCACGACGCGCGCGCCGACCTGGGACGGCCCGACGAGCGCGCCGAGGGCGACCGCCGCGGCGAGCGTGGCGCCCTGCGCCTGGAGGATCGCGATCAGGTGGACCGACCAGGTGGCGGAGATGACGCCCGCCGTCGTCACGATCACCGCGAGGATCACGATGAGGCGCGCTCTTGCCGTGTCGGCCGGCGGGTTGCCGGGCGTGGAGAGATCGGCGGTGGGGCGGGCCTGGTGGCGCCGCGCCTCGGTGGGCAGCACGAAGAGATGCAAGGGCAGCGCGAGCGCGAGCTGAAGCCCGGCATAGACGAGGCACGTGCCGCGCCAGCCGATGGCCTCGGCCAGGAAGGCCGAGAGCGGCCAGCAGACCGTGCTGGCGAAGCCGCCCCACAGCGTGAGCAGCGTGATCGCCTTGCGGCCGCGGGTGCCGTAGATCCTGCCGAGGGTGGAGAACGCGGCGTCGTAGAGCCCCGCCCCCATGCCGGCGCCGAGCACGACCCAGGCAAGGAGATAGACCGGCAGGCTGCCCGCCACGGCCAGAAGCGCGAGGCCGAGGCCGAGGCACACCGAACTCGTCGCGAGCACCGGCCGGCCGCCGTGGGTGTCGATCAGCCGGCCGACGCGGCGGGACACGAGGCCCGAGACGAGAAGGCCGAGGGTGAGGCCGCCCACCACCCAGCCGTAGCCCCAGCCGGTCGACTGGCTGATCGGCCGGGCGAGCACCGCGAGCAGATAGTAGGACGAGCCCCAGGCGAGGATCTGGGTCACCCCGAGCGCGGTGATGATCCGGTGGCGCTGGGACCAGTACGCCGCTTCCTCCGGCGCGCCGACCGCCGTCTGGAGTGTCACACGGCCTCGCCGGCGATGGGCAGAGGCGAACCGGCCGAAGGACCGCTCACTTGCGCGCCCCTGCGGGGAGGGCCGGTGCGCCGGCGAGGCGCGTATCGGCGCAGCATTCGTCGGCGAGGAAGCCGATGAGAGCGTTCATCGCCGGATATTCGGCGCGACAGATCAGCGTCGTCGCCTGCCGCTCCTGCGTGATGAGGCCGCGATCCACGAGGTATTTGAGGTGGTGGGACAGCGTGGAGGCCGCGACGCCGAGGCGCTGCTGGAGATGGCCCACGGCCAGCCCGTCCGGCCCCGAGCGCACCAGCGTGCGATAGACCTCAAGCCGCGTCACGTTCCCCAGAGCCTCGAGCTGCCGCGCCGCTATTTCGACATTCATAAAAATACCATGCCCGCCGGGCGAAGGGCCGTCAAACCTATTTCGACGAAAATCGAACGAAGGCGTCGAGCGGCCCGCCCGCTCAGCCCGCGACGGCCGCGTGGGCCGGGGCCAGCAATTGCCGCAGATGGGCCTCGACGCGCTCGACGAGGTCCATCTGCGGCAGGGACAGCTTGGCGGGCTCCTGCCAGAAGGCGTGCACGGGAAAGGCGATGGGCTCGGCGAGCGGGCGGACCACGAGGTCGGGGTCGCCGATCAGCCGGGCGGTCAGCCCGTCGAGGATGCTGAGGCCGCGGAAGGCTCGGATGAGCGCGCCGGTGGGGATCGGCGAGTTCACCGTCACGCTGGGCATCGGCCCGATCCGCGCCGCGGCGAACGCGCCGTGCACGATCTTGCCGAGCGGGCTGCCCGGCGGCGGCAAGATGGTGGGCATGACGGCGAAGTCGGCCAGGGCGAGCATGTCCCGCGCGGCGTAGGGGTGGTCCTTGTGCAGCACGGCGACGAAGTGCGCGTTGGCGAGGCGCCGGCGCTCGAACCCGGCCAGCGGCGGCACGTTGATGGCGATGCCGAGGTCGGCGTCGGCGCGGGCGACGGCGCCGATCTGGTCGGCGAGGTTGAGCGCGTCGAGCGAGATCGGCACGCGGGGGAAGCGGGCGGCGACCTCGCGCAGCGCCTCGGGCAGGATCCCCACCGCGATGGAGGTGACCGCCACCACCGCCACCCGGTCGAACGCCCCCTGCCGCAGGTCCCGCGCCATGCGGTCGACGCGGCCCACCGCCTCGAACACGCCGTCCACCTCGGCGACGAGCCGGTCGGCCTCGCGCGTGGGCACGATGCGCCCCTTGCGCAGCGAGAACAGCGGGTAGCCGAGCCGATCCTCCAGCGAGCGCACCATGCGGCTGACCGACGGCTGCGAGATGGCGAGCGACCGCGCCGCGCCGCTGATGCTGCGCGCATGATAGACCGCGCGGAACACCTCCATGTGCCTCAAGTTCATGCCGTCCGCCGCGCTGCCGTTGGAGCCGAGCCGAGGGCCGTCCATGCATTGGGCGCCCTCGGAAGCGATATCCCATAGCATGATGCTATGAATCAATAAAAACTAAGTATTTGACCGACGAAATCAAATTTCTCAGCATGCCGGCGATGAAGTCACCCGCAACATTCAAGCATAGGCTGCATGTTGCCGGTGTATTCATCACGTCGCCTGCTAATTGGGCGTAAACTGATCGCTTTTGCGGCGGCGCCCTCGGCGCGGTGCGCAACGGCGTGACCAACATCGAAATCGGAGCGTGCGAGTGTCTCTCGTCGGCGATACCAGCTTGATGAACCCGGAGCGTCTGGCGGCGCTCATGGAGCGCGACCGGCTCGATGCCGTCGTCGTGCGCTCCGGGATCAACGTGACGTACCTGTCGGGCGTCGTATATCCCGGGACGCTGGCGCGTCTCCTCGACCTGACCGACGCGGATCGCGGCATCCTCGTGGTGTGGCCGCGCGAGGGCGAGCCCGTGGTCATCGCCAACTCGATCGCCGCCGGCCTCACCCGGCGCGATTCGCGCATCGCCCGCGTCGACATCTACGAGGGCTACGTCGAGAGCCCCTACGCCAAGGTCGCCGAGGTGCTGGCCGAGTACGGGCTCGACAAGGCGCGCGTCGGCTTCGAGAAGAACTATGTCAGCACGCTCCATTGGGGCGAGGTGGCGTCGGCGCTGCCGAACCTCACCATGGTCGACTGCACGGCGACCATGGACGAGGTGCGCTGGATCAAGACCGACGCCGAGATCGCGGCGCTCCGGCGCGGCGCCGACATGCTCGACGACGCCTTCCTCGACATGTTCGCCACCATCAAGGTCGGCGACACGGAGCGGGACGCGCACGCCCGCCTCATCGCCGCGTGCCTGGAGCGCGGCGCAGGCTGGGCGCACGGCATCCTCAATTCGAGCACCAACACCATCGCCTACGCCGGCGAGGGCGACACCGTGTTCGGCCCCGGCGACGCGATGCGCACCGACTATGTCGCCTACCTCGACGGCTATCCGGGCCACCAGTCGCGCAGCCTCGTCTTCGGCAAGCCGACCGCCGAGCAGAAGGGCGAATACGACACCAACCGCGAGATCTACCTCGCCACCGTCGACCAGTGCCGCCCCGGCGCGCGCAGCGGCGACATCTTCGACTTCGTGATGCGCGAGTTCGAGAAGGCGGGCTGGGCCTACGGCTCGCTCCTCGTCGGCCACGGCGTCGGCTCCTGGTGGCACCAGCAGGCGCCGATCCTCGCCCGCGGCAGCGACCTGGTGCTGGAAACCGGCATGGTTCTCGCCCTGGAGCCTCACTACAAGCACTGGCACCTGCAGGACATGTTCCTCGTTACCGAGGGCGCGCCGGAGCTGTTGTCGGCAAAGATCGCGACCGATGCGCCGTACATCGTCGAATAGCCCGATTGAATGACCGCACGACAACGAAACACGACCTGGGAGACGACGCGCACGGAAGGTTTCACGCCTTTCATCCTGGCTTGACCGGAGCGGAGGAGACATCATGACTGCAAATATACTTCGGATCGTCACAACGGCTGCACTGCTGGCGGCTGCCGCGCCGGCGCTGGCGCAGGACGATTTCCCCAAGACCGACCTCACCATCATCGGCACCAGCGCGGGCTCGCCCCCCTGGCTGATCGAAGAGGACTACTGGACCGACATCGACGAGAAGACCGACGGCAAGCTGACCGCCACGATCCGCTCGATGACCGAGCTCGGCATCAAGGGGCCGGAAGCCTTCGACATGGCCCGCCTCGGCACCGCCAACATGGTGATGTCCTCCCTCGCCTACTCCTCCGGCACCACGGTGGAGAACGACGCGCTCGACCTGCCCGGCATCGTGCCCGACCTCGCCACCATGAAACAGGCCGTCGAGGCCTACGCGCCGACGCTCGAGAAGATCTACGAGGAGCGGCTCGACCTGAAGCTCCTCGGCATGTGGCCGCTGGCGGCGCAGGTGGTGTGGATGAACACCCCCATCGAGGGCCTCGCCGACCTCAAGGGCAAGCGCATCCGCGTGTCGGGCGTCTCGGCCGCCAACCTGATGGAATATATCGGCGCCATCCCGACGACGCTGCCCTTCGCCGAGGTGGTCCCCGCCCTGCAGCGGGGCGTCATCGACGGCGCCGTCACCGGGACGGCCGCCGGCAACATCGCGCAGTGGACCGACGTCACCACGCACCTCTACCCGCTCGTGCTCGGATGGGGCGTGGAGGCGCAGGTCGCCAACGTCGACTGGTGGAACGGCCTCGACCCGAAGGTGCGCGATCTCATCATGGAGCACATCGACAAGATGGCCGAGATCGGCTGGCAGCAGGCCGAAGTCGGCACCAACAACGGCATCTGGTGCACCATCGGCGACGAGCGCTGCGACGTCACCGTGACCGCGCCGAAGAACCTCCACGTCACCGGCCTCGACCTGGTCGAGGTGACGCCGGAGGACCAGGCCGCGGTGAAGGAAGCCTCCCTCGCCTCGGCGCTGGTGCGGTTCGCCAACCGCTGCGGGGCCGAGTGCGTCGCCGACTGGAACGAGCGGCTCGGCTCGATCTTCGGCGTCACCCTGCCGGACCCGCAGTAGGGCCGGCGCGGGCGGGGGCGCGGTGTTGGCGACTCTCGAGCGGCTCGAAGCGCTGCTCATGCGCCTGTCCCGCTACGCCGCCTATGCCGGCGGCGCGGGGCTCCTCATCGTCGCCGGGCTCGTGGTGTTCGAGATCTTCGCCCGCCGGATGCTGGGCTTCGCCATCACCGGCGTCGACGAGATCTCCGGCTTCGCCTACGCCGTCGCGATGGCGTGGGGCTTCGCCTTCACGCTGTTCGACAAGGCGCACATCCGGGTCGACGTCGTCTATGTGCGCCTGCCGCGCGTCGTGCAGCGCGTGCTCGACGTCGTCGCGATCCTCAGCCTGCTCGGCCTGATGGCGTTCCTGTCGCTGCGCGCGCTCGCGCTATTGCGCAAGTCGGTGCGGCTCGACGCGGTGTCCAACTCGCCGCTGCAGGTGCCGATGTGGATCCCGCAGAGCCTGTGGTTCGCGGGGCTCGCCTTCTTCGTCCTCTGCCTCTTCGTGCTCGCGCTCCGCGCGACGATCGCGCTGCTGCGCGGCCGCCTCGACATCGTGGAGGCGATCGCCCACGCGCCCGACGTGACGCGCCCGCTGGCGGCGGGCGACGAGGAAGCGCTCGCCGACCGCGCGCGGGGGATCGGCTAGATGCTCGCCGCCACGTTCGTCTCGCTGATCGTCCTCATCGCGCTGGGGCTCTACATCGCCGGGGCGCTGGGCGTCTTGGGGCTCTTCCTCGACACCGCCTTCTCGCCCTTCCCGCTGCACACGGCGATGGGCGAGATCGTCTGGTCGCACAGCATCGACTTCCTGCTCGTCACCATCCCGATGTTCATCCTGATGGGCGAGATCATCCTGCACGCGGGCATCGCCAACCGCATGTACCGGGCGATGACCTATTGGCTCTCGTGGCTGCCGGGCGGGCTGATGCACGCCAATGTCGGCGCCTCGGCGCTGTTCGCGGCGACCTCGGGCTCCTCGGTCGCGACGGTCGCCACCATCGGCGTCGCCGCGCTCCCCGAGCAGGAGAAGCACGGCTACCACGAGCGCCTGTTCCTCGGCTCGATCGCGGCCGGCGGCAGCCTCGGCATCCTGATCCCGCCGTCGATGAACATGATCGTCTTCTCGGCGCTCACCAACACGTCGGTGCCCAAGCTGTTCGTCGCCGGCATCCTGCCGGGGCTGGTCCTGACGCTGCTCTTCATGGCGGTGATCGCGGGCGCCTGCATCGTGCGCCCGGATTGGGACGGCACGCCCGAGCGCGCGACCTGGCAGATGCGCTGGCGGACGCTGCCCGATCTCATCCCGCCGATCGCGCTCCTCACCATCGTGCTCGGCTCGATCTATGCCGGGTGGGCGACGCCGACGGAGGCGGCCGCGCTCGGCGTGGTGTTCGCGCTCGTCCTCGCCGCGTTCTACGGGCGGCTGTCGTTCGCCATGCTGGGGCACATCTTCACCGGCACGATCCGCACTTCCGCGGTGATCACGCTGATCCTGATCTTCGCCTTCTTCCTCAACTTCGTGATCGCCTCGATCGGGCTGGTGCGGCAGGTCAACGACTTCGTCGTCGGGCTCGGCTGGGGGCCGACGGAGACGATGCTGCTCATCGTCCTCATCTAAATCGTGCTCGGCATGTTCATCGAGGCGCTGCCGATGGTGGTGCTGACCGTGACGGTGCTCGCCCCCATCGTGGAGGGCCTCGGCTACGACCTCATCTGGTACGGCATCATCGTCGTCCTCGTCAGCGAGATGGCGATGCTGACGCCGCCCATCGGCATGATCTGCTACGTCATCCAGGGGCTGAGGGGACGGGGATCGCTCAACGACGTCTTCATCGGCGTCGCGCCCTTCTTCCTCGCCATCGTCATCCTGCTCGCGCTCTTGTTCATCTTCCCGGATCTTGCGCTCTGGCTCCCGCGCGTCCTCTTCCCCTGAGCTGCGCCGGCGCGTCGGCCGCGCGCAAGAATTCGCACCTCATTGGAATTGGAGGGATCGGGCTGCGGCTCAGCGGCCTTCGACCGTGAAAGGCGCACGATGCACGATCGGCTCCATCGGGGTCCCGTCGCTATCGGTGGCGTGCCGTTCGAAGGCTTTGAACCCGGCCGGCACGATCGTCCCCGGACGCGCTTCGGAGACGAAGATGTGCTTGGTGTTGTCCGGTGTGATCGAGACCGACGCGGGATCGTCGAGCGTCCCGCTGTAAAGGCCGAGCCGGTCCGGCCAACGTTCGAACGCCAGCGCCAACTTGGTGCCGCAATCGGGACAGAAATGGACGTGGATGTTCTTGCCGCTGCCCTCGGAGGGCAGCGTGTAGACAGCCGGCCTGTCGCCGATGAACTTGAAAGACGCGCGCTCGTAAACCGGTTCGATCATGCGATCCGAGCCCGTGGCGCGCTGGCAGAACCGGCAATAGCAGATCGTGACCCAAAGCGGCTCGCTGCCGGTGTCGTAGCTGATCTTGCCGCACAGGCAGCGGCCCATCGGTCCAGACGACATGTTCTTCCCACCCCGTGCTATTCGCTCGTGTCAGAATGCATCGTGGCACTGAATGGTGAAGATCTGTCGCGGCGAGAACGCCGGGCCGAAGTCGGGCCCGGCAGTCCGGAGACGGGCTTTTACCCTCTCCGCGATCCATCGCCGAGCCGATGCGACCGGCGCGCGCGGGTGGCGCATTCGCCGGTGCCGGAGGCCGGATGCGGGGGGAATGCCCCCCGCGCCCACCTGTCCGTCCGGAGACTAGCGGTAGGGGTAACCTGCCGCTTCCTGCACCGCCGCGTATTTCTTGAAGATCTCCACCACGCGGGCGTTGCGTTCGGAGGTTTCGGCGATCTCGTCCCAGAAGCTTTCCGCGTCCTTGACCACCTGGTTCCATTCCTCGGCGGGAATCGAGGTCAGCTCCATCTTCTCGCCCTCGACGCGAAGCTTCGCCTCGCCGCCCCAGTACCAGACGTTGCGGTAGTAGTGGGACTGGTCGATGGTCGACTTGAAGAGCTGCTGCAGGTGCGGCGGCACCTTGGCCCACGATTCGGTGTTGGCGAAGTAGGAGCCGAACCAGGCGCCGGTGACGGAGTTGGTGAGCGCGTAGTTGCACACGTCCGCCCAGCCCACCTCGTAGGCCTCGGTGAAGCCGCACCAGGCGACGCCGTCGAGCTCGCCGGTGCGCATCGCGACCTCCACGTCGTCCCACGGCACGGTCACCGGGATGAGGCCGTAGCGGGAGAGGAAGCGGCCGGCGGTGGGCACGCCGAACACGCGCTTGCCGCGCATGTCGGCGAGGGAGCGGATCGGCTCGTTGACGGTGAAGATGTGCAGCGGGTCCCACGCCCCGGTGGACAGCCACGTGACGTTGTCGACCTCGCCGTAGGCTTCGGCCCAGATCTCGTCGAGCCCGTAGTACATGAACATGGAGGCGACATCGAGCGAGAAGCGCGTGGCGAACGGGAAGTAGCCGCCGAACACCGAGATATCGACCGGCGAGGCCATGGTGGCATCGTCGGACTGGACGGCATCGATGGTGCCGTTCTGCATCGCGCGGAACAGCTCGGCGGTGGGGACGAGCTGGTCGGCGTAGTAGAGCTCGATCTCCATCTCGCCGTTGGCCGCGGCGTTGAACGCCTCGATCTGCGGCTTGATGACGTGGGCGCCGAGCGGCGCGCCGGAATAGGTCTGCAGGCGCCATTTGATCGGCGCCTGGGCGCGCACGATCGCCGGCGCCGCGAGGGCGGAGGCGCCGAGCGCCACACCACCGAGTCCGGCCTTCTTCATGAAGGCCCGCCGGCTGGCGAGGATCGTCTCGGACGGGCTGGGCTTCTTGTCAGTCATTCACCTTCTCCTCATGTCATTCGCCCGCCTTGCGGTCAGTAGCCGCGGACGGTCTGGGGCAGCCAGAGCGCGATCTGCGGGAACGCCATCACCAGCGCGATCACGAGGCTGATCATGATGACGAACGGCCAGATCGACCGGTAGATGTCGGGAAGCGTGATCTCTTTCGGCGCGAGGGCGCGCATCAGGAAGAGATTGTAGCCGAAGGGCGGCGTGATGTAGGCGATCTGGCAGGTCATCGTGTAGAGGACACCGAACCAGACCAGGTCGAACTCGAGAATTCGCACCAGCGGGATGTAGAGCGGCGCGACGATGACCAGCATCGCCGTGTCGTCGAGAAACATCCCCATGATGATGAACGAGACCTGCATCATGATGATGACCTGCATCGGCGTCAGGTCCCAGTTGTTGATGAAGAGGTTCTCGATGGCACGGACGGCGCCAAGGCCGTCGAACACGGCGCCGAAGGCGAGGGCGGCGAGGATCAGCCACAGGAACAGGGCCGAGACCGACAGCGTCTTCTTGGCCGTGGTGTGGATCATGCGGAACGTGAGCCGGCCCTTGAAGGCGGCGGCGAGCGTGGCGGCGGTGGCGCCGACGGCCGAGCTTTCGACGAGGCTGATATAGCCCATCACGAACAGCCCGGTCATCAGGAAGAAGATGAGGAAGGGGATGATGCCGGCGCGCAGAAGCTTCAGCTTCTCGCCCAGCGGCATCGCGAGTTCTTCCTCCGAGAGCTTCGGCGCGAGCGCCGGGTTGGCCTTCGCGCGCAGCCAGACGTAGAGGCCGAAGAAGACGGCCATCAGGAGGCCGGGGAAGACGCCCGCGAGCCACAGCTGGCTGACCGGCTGGCGCGCGATCATGCCGTAGAGCACCATCACCACCGATGGCGGCACGAGGATGCCGAGCGAGGAGCCGCCCTGCACCACGCCGGTGATCAGCACCTTGTCGTAGCCGCGGCGCAGCATCTCGGGCAGCGCGATGGTGGCGCCGATGGCCATGCCCGCGACCGACAGGCCGTTGATGGCGGAGATGACGACGCACAGCAAAATGGTGCCGATGGCGAGCCCGCCGGCCATCCTGCCGAACCACACATGCATCATCCGGTAGAGGTCTTCGGCGATGCCCGACTCGGACAGGACGTAGCCCATGTAGATGAACAGGGGCAGCGTCAGCATCGGGTACCAATTGAACAGCTTGAAGGCTGCCGTGAACGGGATCTCGACGCCGCCGGTGCCGTAGAGCAGCACCACCGCGGCCGACGCGACGAAGCCGATGGCGGCGAACACGCGCTGCCCCGTCGCCACGAGCAGCAGCATCGAGGCGAACATCAGAATGGCGATGAGTTCGTTGCTCATCCCGCCGCCGCCGTCTCACGCAGGGTTCGGACGTTCTTGATGATCAGCGACGCCGACTGCAGCAGCATCAACACGATGCAGCAGCACATCAGCACCTTGATCGGGATCATCGACGGGTTCCACATCGAGAACCGCGTCTCGCCGGTCTTGATGGCGTACTCGGTGGACGAGAGCGCGCCGATCAACAGCACGGCGAGGTAGAAGACGAGGCAGACCGAGGTGACGATGTCGAGCTTGGCCTTGCCCCGGTCGGACAGGCGCTCGTAGAAGAGGTCCATGCGGGCGTGATCGTCGTCACGCAAGGTCATCGCCCCGCCTGTGAAGTAATAGGCGGCGAGCGTGAACTGCGCGGCCTCGATACACCAGGACAGCGGAATGTCGATCACGTTGCGGGTGATGGCATCGAGCAGCAGAATGCCGATCATCATGAAGATGAGATACATGGCGCAGATGCCGACTGCGCCGGACAGCCGATCGACGACTGTCACGTATCCGTTGAGCCACCGCTGCATCGCCACCCTTTCCTGTCAGGCCGGTTGCCGGATTGGTGCTGGATCGCGTTCGGCGACGAGGACCGAAGCGCCGGCGATATGCAGGTCCATGGCCAACTCGGACGGCGGCGGCCGATCCGTGACGACCAGGTCGATCTCGTCGGGCCGGCAGACGGCGAAGGCCGCGCGGCGGTCGAACTTGGAGGCGGCGGCGAGGACGACGGTGGTCCGCGCGTTGGCGATCATGGCGCGGGCGACCTGCGCCTCGTCGAAGTCGGCGTCCATCGCGCCGGCCTTGGCATCGAGCGCGGCGACGGTGAGGATCGCGCGGTCGGCCTGGAAGCGGCCGATCTGCTCGATGGCGAGGGGGCCGACGGTCTGCCGGTTGTCGGCCCGGTAGGCGCCGCCGAGGAGGAAGACGTGCGCCCTCGCCCCGAAGGCGGCGGCGACGGCGTGGGCGTTGGTCACCACCGTCAGCCCCGGCACCGCCGCGAGGGCGCGGGCGGCGGCGAGTGTCGTGGAGCCGGTGTCGATGAACAGGATCTCGCCGGGGCGGATCAATTCGCGCAGGCGGACGGCGATGGCGGCCTTGGCGGGCGCGTCCTCGGCCAGGCGCTCATCGAAGCTGCCCTCGGTGTGGAGGGGGGCCTTGAGCGCGCCGCCGTGCACCTTCCTGACGCGCCCCTCCTCCGACAGCCGCGCAAGGTCGCGCCGGATGGTCTCGGGCGAGACGGCGAAGCGCTCGGCGAGGCGCTCGACCGACTGGCGGCCGCGATCCGCCACCAGGTCGGCTATGCGCGATCGTCGTTCGCCGGGGGTCACGCCTTGATCCTCATCGAGCGAGGCTAGTCAACAAGCGCGGCCAGCGTCAATCAAAAGTTGCCCAATGTTGCATCATAAAATGCCCAAATGGTCATCTCGGGCGCGTGCTCTCCGTGGCGATATCTTCGCGATACTGCAGAAAAACCCTGCAACTTGGCGCGTTCGGCAGTCATTGCGAGGCACGGGCGAGACGCCTGTACAGTCAATTTGGGTTGACGGTTCGGGCAATCGGTGGCCCCATTCGAGCGAAGCCCCTCGTGCCGGATTGCCGGAGAACGCCCTGCCCAGCCGCCGCGACGCCCCGGATGGACGCTACGATGTCGCCGTCATCGGCGCGGGCGTGGTCGGCTGCGCCATCGCCCGGCGCTTCACGCTGGACGGGGCGCGCGTGGTCGTCTTGGAGAAGGCGGCGGAGGTGCTGGACGGGGCCTCCAAGGCGAACAGCGCCATCCTGCATACCGGTTTCGACGCTCCCGTCGGCACCCTGGAGGCGGCCGCGATCCGGGCCGGCCACGCCGAATATCTCGAGATCCGCGAGCGGCTCGGCCTGCCGCTGATCGCCTGCGGCGCCCTCGTCGTCGCCTGGACGGAGGCGGAGGCGGCGCGCCTGCCGGCCCTCGTCGCGACCGCCCACGCCAACGAGGTCGCCGATGTCGTCCCGCTGTCGGCGGCCGAGGCGCGGGCGCTGGAGCCCGAACTCGGACCGGGCGTCGCCGGTGCCTTCCGCGTGCCGGGCGAAGCGCTGATCGACCCGTGGTCCGCCCCCCACGCCTATCTGGCGCAGGCGCTCCTCAACGGCGCCGACCTCCGCCTCGATGCCGAGGTGCGCGGCGGCCGGCACGATGGCGACTGGCGGCTCGACACCACCCAAGGCCCCGTGCGCGCCGGGCTGGTCGTCAACGCCGCGGGGCTGTTCGGCGACCATGTCGAAGAGCGCCTGCTCGGCGCGTCGCGCTTTGCGATCCGCCCGCGCAAGGGGCAGTTCCTGGTGTACGACAAGACCGCCGCGGCGCTCGCCTCGCACATCCTCCTGCCGGTGCCGACGGAGATCACCAAGGGGATCGTCGTGTGCCGCACGGCGTGGGGCAACCTCCTCGTCGGCCCCACGGCGGAGGAGCAGGAGGACCGCACCACCGCCGCCCTCGACGGCGCGACCCTCGCCGGCCTGCGCGCGCGCGCCGAGGCGATCCTGCCGGCGCTGAAGGACCATGAGATCACCGCCATCTATGCGGGCCTGCGCCCCGCCACCGAGGAGAAGGGCTACCGCGTGCGGGCCGTGCCGGAGCGGAGCTACATCGCCGTGGGCGGCATCCGCTCCACCGGCCTCAGCGCGGCGCTCGGCCTCGCCCAGCACGTGCGGCGGCTGTGGGACCGGCCGGCCGCGCCGATTGCCGCCCCGCTCTGGCCGACGCTCCCCAACCTCGCCGAGACGGCGACGCGCGACTGGCAGCGGCCCGGCAATGGCGGGATCGTGTGCCACTGCGAGCGCGTCACCCGGCGCGAGATCGAGGCGGCGCTGGCCGGGCCGCTGCCGGCGCGCACCTTCGCCGGGCTGAAGCGGCGGACCCGCGTCACCATGGGCCGCTGCCAGGGCTTTTATTGCGGCGCCGCCCTCGCCGGCCTGACCGCGGGCCGCCTCGCCGTGCCGATGCTGGCCGAACCGGGCGACGCGCCGGACCGGGAGGCCGACGATGCGTGAGCGGTTGAGGCGGACGGCGCTTGGGCGGCGGCGGACGGCGCCATGAGCGGTCCCGACCTGGCCATCGTCGGCGCCGGCCCGGCCGGGCTCTCGGCGGCCATCGCGGCGCGGCGGCACGGCCTCGACGTGGTGGTGATCGAGCGCGAGGGCGAGGCCGGCGGCATTCCGCGCCACTGCGCCCACCCGCCCTTCGGGCTGCGCGAGTTCGGCCGGGTGATGACCGGTCCCGCCTACGCGCGCCGCCTCGCCGCCGCCGCGCGAGAGGCCGGCGCCGAGATCCGCACCGGCACCACCGTCGTCGCCATCGAGCCGGGGCCGCGGCTCGTGCTCGCCTCGGATGCCGGCGCCGGCGAACTCGCGCCGCGCCGCGTCCTGCTCGCCACCGGGGTGCGCGAGACGACCCGCGCCGCCCGGCTGATCGGCGGCTCCAAACCGGCCGGCGTGATGAACACCGGCACGCTGCAGGGCCTCGTCCACCTGGAAGGCCGGCGGCCGTTCCTGCGCCCGCTGATCGTGGGCACCGAACTCGTCGCCTTCTCCGCGATCCTCACCTGCCGGCACGCCGGCATCGTTCCGCGCGCCATGGTGGAGGCGGGCGAAGCCGTGACCGCGCGGTGGCCGGCGGCGCTGCTGCCGCGCCTCCTCGGCATTCCGATCTGGCGCGGCACGGCGCTGGTGGCGATCGAGGGCGAACGGCAGGTCAACGCGGCCGTGCTCCAGGGCGCCGATGGGCGGCGGCGGCGGGTGGCGACCGACGGCATCGTCCTCACCGGCGGCTTCCGCCCCGAGGCGACGCTGGTGCGCACCAGCCACCTCGCCCTCGACAAGGCGACCGGCGGCCCCGAGATCGACCAGTTCGGCCGCACCTCGGACCCCGCCATCTTCGCTGCCGGCAACGTCCTGCGGCCGGTCGAGACCGCCGGGTGGTGCTTTCGCGAGGGGCGCCGGATGGCCGGCTTCGTCGCGGCGAGTCTTGCGGACGCGCTGCCGGACCCGGAGCCGTCGTTGCGGCTCGTGGCGGCGGACGGGTATGCCTGGGTCCTGCCGCAGCGGATCGTGGGCGGCGAGGGCTCGCGGGAGGGCGCGCTGCAGCTGCGCGTCACGCGCCCGCTGGCCGGCCGGCCCGTGGTGGCGACGGAGCCGGCGGTGCGCGGTGCCCCGTTCGCCTCCCGGCCCGAGCGCCGCCTCTCGTTTCCGCTGGCCGCCCTCCCCGCCGCGGCGACCGGCACCGCCACCATCGCCGTCGAGCCCGACGAGGCGCTGCGGTGACCAGGGCGTCCCACGGCGCGGATGGCCGCCCCTGCTTCGCGCCGATCCCGCCGCGCGTTCCCGCCGGTGCCCGCCGCCCGGCTGGTCCACCGCGCCGCGGGCGGGCTAGGAAGGGCGTGCGATGACCATTCTCGGCATAGATCAGGGAACGACGAGTACCCGCGCGCTCCTGCTGGATGGCGCCTCGCCGCCACGGACGGTCCTGACCCGGGAGCATCGCCAGTCCTATCCGGCTCCCGGCTGGGTGGAGCACGACCCCGAGGAGCTGCTCGCCGACATCGAGGCCTGCCTGGCCGTTGCCGGGACCGCCGGCGCCGTTGGCCTCGCCAACCAGGGCGAGAGCTGCCTCGCCTGGGATGCCGACACCGGCCGCCCCATCACCCCCGTCATCGTCTGGCAGGACGAGCGCACCCGCGCCGTCACCGAGCGGCTCGCCGCCGAGGGCGCCGCACCGTTCGTCGCCGCGCGGACGGGGCTGCCGCTCGACCCCTACTTCTCCGCCTCGAAGCTCGGCTGGATCGTGCGCGAGGTGCCCGAAGCGCGCCGCCTCGCGGCCCAAGGGCGCCTGCGCCTCGGCACCACCGACGCCTTCTTCCGCCACCGGCTCACCGGCCGCTGCGAGACCGATGTCACCACCGCGTCGCGCACAGCGCTGATGGCCCTCGACAGCTGCCGCTGGGACGCGGAGCTGTGCGCCCTCTTCGGCGTCCCCATCGAGGCGCTGCCCGCCATCGGCCCCAGCGCCGGCGACCTCGGGCGGATCCGCTGCGGCGAGCGCGAGGTGGCCTTGGCCGCCAGCCTCGTCGACCAGCAGGCGGCGCTCTACGGGCACGGCTGCCGGGTGCCGGGCGACGCCAAGATCACCTGCGGCACCGGCGCGTTCCTGCTCGCCGTCACCGGCGAACGGCCGCCCGCCGACACCGGCGCCCTCCCCACCGTGCTGTGGCAGAAGGCGGGCGAGGCGCCGGTCTATGGGCTCGACGGCGGCGTCTATGCGGCGGCGGCGGCGGTGAACTGGGCGCGCCGCGCCGGCCTCTTCCAAGGCTTCGCCGAGATCGATGCCTTCGCGGCCGCGCCGGCGATCGGCCGCGGCCTCGCCTTCGTGCCGGCACTGTCCGGCCTCGCCGCGCCGCACTGGGATCGGGCCGCGCGCGGCGCCTTCGCCGGCCTGTCGCTCGACACGACGCCGACCGACATGATCCAGGCGGTGCTCGAAGGGGTGGCGCTGCGCATCGCGGAGGTGGCGGCGGCGATGGAGCGGGTGATCCCGCTCGGCGCGCCGATCGCCATCGACGGCGGCATGTCGGCGAACGCCTATTTCACGCAATTCCTGGCCGATGCGCTGGGCCGCGACCTCCGCGTCGCCGCCGCGCCGGAGGTGACGGGCTATGGCGCCGCCCTGCTGGCCGCCGAAGCCGTCGGCGAGGCCGCTTGCGACGGGCCACGGCCGCGCCCGGCAGGCCGCCTCGTCGCCGCCCGGCCGCTCCCCGCCGGTGCCCGGGAGCGCTTCGCCGCGGCGGTCGCGGCCGTCACGGCCTACGCGGCGGCGGGGTGAGCCCGGCACGGCCGTTCGAAACGTCGGTGAGAAAGGCGGGGGGCGGTCGTTCGCCGCCGCCCGCCCCGCGCCGTCTCACTCGACGGAGATGTTCCAGTAGACCGGGATCGCGGCCTTGAGGATGCCCGAGACATCGTCGCGGATGCCGCGCACCAGGAAGAGCTGGGCGGCCGGCCAGTAGGGGGCGACCTCCACCGCGCGCAGCTGGATCTCCTCGGCGAGCGCCTTCTTCTTCTCCGGGTCGGTGGTGACGGCGAATTCGGCGCGCATCGCCTCGATCGCGTCATCGCAGGGCCAGCCGAACCAGGCGCGATCGCAGTTGGAGCGGAGCGCCAGATGGCCCACCGGGTCCATCATGTCCGCGCCCGTCGGCCCCGACATGAAGAGCGACCAGCCGCCGTTGCCCACCTCTTCCTTGGAGGCGCGCCGGCCCGTCAGGGTGCCCCAGTCCATCGCCTGCGGCTCGACGTTGAGCCCGATCTCGCGCATCAGCTGCTCGGCGACGAGGCTGAACGTGTTGGTCGGCCCGCTCTCCGTCGCGTGGAGCACCACGACGGGCGTGCCGTCATAGCCGCTCTCGGCGATCAGCGCCTTGGCCTTCTCGAGGTCCGGCTTGGGCCAGCCCGCATCGGTGAAGTAGGGCGAGGAGCACATGTAGAAGCTCGGGCAGGCCGAATAGAGGGCGGGATCGCTGACATAGGCCTGCGCGAAGGTCTCCTGATCGATCATGTGGCCGATCGCCTGGCGCACCTTCGGATTGTTGAACGGCGGCACGATGGTGTTCATGCGAAACACCATCTGCATGCCGAGCGAATCCTGCGGCTCGGTGCGGATATCGGGGTTGCCCGCCAGGATCGGCAGGAAGTCCGGCGGCACCTCCTCGAAGATGTCGATCTCGCCGGCCTGGAGCGCGTTGAGCGCGGTCTGCGCGTCGGGGATATAGTGCCACTCGACGCGGTCGACGTTGGCGAGCTTGCCGCCCGCGAGGCCACTCGGCGGTTCGTCACGCGGCACATAGGCGTCGTTCTTCACGTAGACGACCTTGGAGCCGGGCACCCACTCGTCCTGCTTCATCACGAAGGGGCCGGAGCCGGTCGGATCGGTGATCGCGGTGTCGGAGGGCGTCGAGGCGATGGCCTCGGGCATGATGAAGGGCACGTTGGAGCTCGGCTTGCCGAGCGCGTCGAGGACGAGGCCCCAAGGCCGGGTCAGCGTGAGCACCACCGTCGTGTCGCCGTCGGCGGCGAGGCTTTCGGTCAGCGAGGCGAGCTGCTGGCCGAGCCCGTCGCGCTCGCCCCAGCGCTTCAGCGAGGCGACGACGTCGGCGGCCGTGACCGGATCGCCGTTGGAGAAGACGAGCCCGTCGCGCAGCGTGAAGGTGTAGGTCAGCCCGTCGTCGGAGACGGAATAGTCGCCGACCATCTGCGGCTTGATCTCGAGGTTCTCGTCCATGGCGAACAGGGTGTCGTAGATCATGTAGCCGTGGTTGCGGACCATGTAGTCCGAGGTGATGATCGGATCGATCTGCTTGAGATCGCCGAACGGGCGCACCTTGAGGACGCTCTCGGCGAGCGCCGGCGATGCGGCAGCCACGAGGCCGGCCGCCGCCAACAGGGCAATGAGTTTTTTGTTCATGTGATCCTCCCTTTGTTGTCTTCGTCTTTCGATGCGTCGCCCGCCGCCAGCGCCGCGGCGTGGTGGCAGGCGGCGAACTGTCCGGGCCGCACCTCCTCGAGGGGCGGCGGCTGGCGGGTGCAGATGTCGGTGGCGTGCGGGCAGCGCGTGCGGAAGCGGCAGCCCGAAGGGAGGGCGGCGGCGCTCGGCACCTCGCCCTCCAGCATGACCCGGCCCCGCCGCTGGCGCGGATGGGCGACCGGGATCGAGGCGATCAGCGCCCGCGTATAGGGGTGGATGGGCGCGGCGAAGAGCGTTTCGGCCGGTGCCCGCTCCACGATGGCGCCGAGGTACATGACGCCCACCTCGTCGGCGAGGAAGCGCACCACCGACAGGTCGTGCGAGATGAAGAGGTAGGCGACCCCCGTCTCGCGCTGGACGTCGTTGAGAAGGTTGAGGATCTGCGAGCGGATCGAGACGTCGAGCGCCGCCACCGCCTCGTCCGCCACGATGATCGCCGGCTCCGCCGCCAGCGCCCGCGCGATGCCGAGCCGCTGGCGCTGCCCGCCCGACATGTTGTGCGGCAGGCGCGACAGGAACGCGCGCGGCAGCCCCACCTGGTCGAACAGCGAGGCCACCCGCCGCTGCCGCGCCGCCGCATCGCCGATGGCGAAGTTGACGAGCGGTTCGGCGACGATCTCCGCCGCGCTGAAGCGCTGGTTGAGCGAGGCGAACGGGTCCTGGAACACCATCTGCACGCGCCGCCGCTTCTGCCGCAGCGCCTCGCCGGACAGGCGCGAGATATCCTCGCCCTCCACCGCGATGGAGCCGCCCGTCGGCGTCAGCAGCCGCACCGCCATGCGGCCGATGGTGGTCTTGCCGCAGCCCGATTCGCCGACGAGGCAGAAGGTCTTGCCCTTCGGCACGGCAAAGCTCACCCCGTCGACGGCCTTCACCTCGTGCCGGCCGAAGACGCCCAGCGGGCCTTTCTTGGCGACGAAGGTCTTCGCGAGGTCGCGGGCTTCGAGGGCGGCGGCGGTCACGGCATCACCTCCAGGAGCGGACCGTCGAGCAGGCAGGCGGCGCCGTGGCCGTCCGGCCCGCGCGTCAGCTCGGGGCGGATCGCGGCGCAGCGCGCCATGCGGTGGGCGCAGCGGTCGCGGAAGGCGCAGCCGGTGGTGCGCTCGCCGGGGCCGGGCACGTTGCCGGGGATCTCGGCGAGGCGGTCGCCGCCCTGAAGCGACAGAAGCTGCCGGATCGCCCCGAGCAGCCCGCGCGTATAGGGATGGCGCGGCGCATCGAACAGCGCCTCGACGCCTGCCTCCTCGGCGGCGCGCCCCGCATAAAGGACGAGGACGCGGTCGGCCGTCTCCGCCACCACGCCGAGGTCGTGGGTGATGAGGAGGACCGAGGTGCCGAACTCGTGCCGGAGGTCGTCGATCAGCGCCAGCACCTGCGCCTGGATGGTGACGTCGAGCGCGGTCGTCGGCTCGTCGGCGATGAGGAGCGCGGGCCTCAGCGCCAGCGCCATCGCGATCATCACGCGCTGCCGCATGCCGCCCGAGAGCTGATGCGGGTACTGCCGCGCCCGCCGCTTCGCGTCCGGGATGCGCACGAGGTCGAGGAGCTCGACGGCCTGGCGTGCCGCCGCCTCGTGCGCCACGCGGCGATGCTCGACGATGGCTTCGGAGATCTGCTCGCCGATGGTCTGGACCGGGTTGAGCGAGGTCATCGGCTCCTGGAAGATCATCGCGATGCGGTCGCCGCGCAGGCCGCGCATCGCCTCCTCGCCGAGCGTCAGCAGGTCGCGGCCCTCGAAGAGGATGCGCCCGCCGGTGACGGACATCGCGCGCCGGTCGAGGAGTCCGATGATGGAAAGCGCCGTGAGGCTCTTGCCGCAGCCCGATTCGCCCACGAGGCAGAGCGTCTCGCCCGCCGCGATGGAGAAGGAGAGGTCGCTGACGAGCTCGACCGGGCCGCGCGGCGTCTTCAGCGAGACGGTGAGGTTCTGGACGTCGAGGAGCGGGCTCATGCGGCGCCCTCCGTGGTGGTGCGCGCAAGGCTGGGGTCGAGCATGTCGCGCAGCGCGTCGCCCATCAGGTTGACCGAGAGCACCACCACCGACAGGCACACCGCCGGAAAGGCGAGGATCCACGGCGCGATCTGCAGGAACTGCCGGCCCTCGGCCATCATGTTGCCCCAGCTCGGCACATCGGGCGGCGTGCCGGCGCCGAGGAAGGAGAGGATCGCTTCGAGGATCATCGCCGAGGCGAACACGTAGGTCGCCTGCACCAGGATCGGCCCGGCCGCGCCCGGCAGGATGTGCCGCCACAGGACGGTGCGCACCCGTGCGCCGCAGGTGATGGCGGCCTCCACGAAGGGCTGCCCACGCATGACGAGGACGCTGGCGCGCACCATCCGCGCCATCCGCGGGATCTCCGGCACGCTGATCGCCGCGACCAGCACCGCCGGCGAGGCGCCGACGATGGCGACGAGCGCGATGGCGAGGAGGATCGCCGGCACCGCCATCACCGCATCCATCGAGCGCATCACGAGGGTGTCGAGCGCGCGGAAATACCCCGCCGCCACGCCGATGGCGACGCCGAGCACCGTCGTCACCAGCGCCACCATCACGCCGATGCCGAGCGACACGCGCGCGCCCCACACGGTGCGCGCCAGCACCGAGCGGCCGATCTGATCGGAGCCGAAGAGGTGCGCCTCGGTCGGCGGCTTCAGCCGCGCGATGGGATTGAGCGTCGCGGGGTCGACCGTGAGCCAGGGCGCCGCCACGGCGACGGCCGAGAACACCGTCAGCACGACGAGGCTGACCCCCAGCACCGGATGGGTGCGCAGCGCGCGGCCGAAGCGCCTGAGCCCGCTCGGCCGGGCCGGCGCGTCGACCGCATCGGCGGGCGCGGATGCCATGACCCGCGCCATCAGTACCGGATCCTCGGGTCGATCAGCGCATAGACGATGTCGACCCCGAGATTGACGACGATATAGACCGCCGAAAAGAGCAGGATCAGCGCCTGCACCACCGGATAGTCGCGCCGCAGGATCGAATCGGCCGTCAGCCGCCCCAGCCCCGGAATGGAAAACACCGTCTCCGTCACCACCACGCCGCCCAGCAGCGCCGCGAAGCCGATGCCGATGATCGTGACGATCGGCACCGCCGCATTCTTCAGGACGTGGCGCGACAGGATCTTGCGGACGGCCAGGCCCTTGGCGTGGGCGGTGCGCACGAAGTCCTCGCGCAGCACTTCCAGCACGGCGGCGCGGGTGACCCGTGCGATCAGCGCGATATAGAGCATCGACAGCGAGATCGCCGGCAGCGTCAGCGAGTGGAGCGCGCCGAGCCAGCTCTCCTTGAGCGGCACGTAGCCTTGCACCGGGAACCACCCGAGCCCCAGCGCGAAGACGTAGACGAGCCCGAACGCGAACACGAAGACCGGCAGCGAGAAGCCCAGCACCGCGCCGGCCATGGTGAGGCGCGCGACCAGCCCCGTCGGCCGGTACGCCGACACGAGGCCGAGCGGCACCGCCACCCCCACCGCGATGACGATGGTCATCAGCGCCAGCACCAGCGTCGGCTCGATGCGCTGCGCGACGAGGTGGGCGACGGGAATGCCGGAAAAGAGCGAGGCGCCGAAATCGCCCGACAGGAGGCGGCCGGCCCAGGCGACGAAGCGCTCCGGGATCGGCCGGTCGAGGTCGAGCTTCTGGCGGATGGCCTCCACCTGGTCGGCGGTGGCGAAGTCGCCGGCGATGATCGCCGCCGGATCGCCGGGCGCCAGCGCGAGCAGCAGGAAAACGAACACGGCCACCGCGAAGAGGATCGGGATCGCCGCCACGACGCGGCCGGCGATGTAGCCGATCATCGCGGCGCCCTCTCGCGCCACGCCGTCCGACCAATCGTGCCTGCGTCTGCCGCCACCGCTCGCCTCCCGAACCTGTTAAACGTTTTTTCTTACTCAAGCTCATTTCGCTGAAACTTGCAACGTCGATTCTGAAACGGTGATAATTTCACCGCAAACACTATGGTTCAACAAAGCGCTTGCCGCCGCCGGTGGTGACGCATAGGTTCTAAAAAACGTTTTTCTAAGGAGGGGGAAATGGCGGCGACTGGCCTGCCCACGATCCGCGAAGTGGCGCGGCTTGCCGGCGTCTCGGTGGCGACGGTGTCGAAGGCGCTGAACGGCAGCGGCAAGGTCAGCGAGCCGCTCAAGGTGCGCGTCCAGTCGGCCGCCGAGAGCCTCGGCTATGCGCCGCACGCCTCCGCGCGCAGCCTCCGGAGCGGGGCGACGCGCATCCTGGGGCTCCTCGTCGCCGACCTCACCAACCCGTTCTTCCTCCACCTGGTGGAGACCATCGAGCGGCTGGCGAGCGCGGCGGGCTACTCCGTCATCCTGTGCAACAGCGGCGAGAACGCCGAGCGCGAAAAGCGCAATCTGCAGATGCTCCTGTCGCAGCGCGTCGACGGCATCGTGCTGATGCCGACGCGGCAGAACTGGCCGGGCCGCGTCGGGGTCCTCTCCAACCTGACGATGCCGCGCCTGCTGGTCGACCGCCTGCTCGATGGCCTGGAAACCGATTCGGTCACCATCGACAACACCCTCGCCGGACGCCTCGCGGCCGAGCATCTCCTGGCGCTCGGACACCGCCGGGTCGGCCTCATCATGGGCTCGCCCGAACACCAGATCGCCCGCCACCGGCTCGACGGGTTTCGCGATGCCTTCGCCGCCGCCGGCGCCCCCATCGAGGCGCGCTTCCTCGAAAAGGACGCCTTCGACGAGGCCGCCGCCCGGGCCGCCGCGCATCGCCTGCTCGCCTCGCCCGAGCGGCCCACCGCCATCTTCGCCACCAACAACCACCTGGCGCTCGGCCTCCTCGGCGCCATCGCCGAAACAGCCATCGAGGTGCCGCGCGAAATCTCCGTCATCACCATCGACGACCTGCCGTGGGCCCGCATCATGCGGCCCGGCCTCACGGTGGTGATGCAGCCCACCGAGGCGATCGCCGACGCCGCCGTCACGACGCTTCTCGGCCGCATCGCGGCGCCCGAGGCGGCCGAGGCGGGCGAGCACACCGCCATCGTCCTGAAGCCGTACCTCCTGGAACGCGGCTCGACGGGACCGGTGGAGGCCGCCGCGTGAGCATCGAAGACCGCCCGGCCCTTTGCCGGCCCGAGCCGAGCGCCCGCGCCCTCATCGCCGAGATCGCCGCCGGCCACCGCTCCCCGCTCGACGTGGTCGACGCCGCCATCGCCCGCACCGAGGCCGTCGACCCCGTCATCAACGCGATGCCGGTGCGCGCCTTCGAGCGGGCCCGCGCCGCCGCGCGCGCGCTGATGGAGGCGCACGCGCGCGGCACCCCCTATCCGCCGCTGCACGGCCTGCCGCTGGGGGTGAAGGACAACGCCGACGTCGCGGGTGTGCCGACGAGCGGCGGCAGCCCCATCACCGCCGGGGCCGCCCTGCCCGCGGTGTCGAGCCCCGCCATCGCGCTCCTGGAGCGGAACGGGGCCATCGCGCTCGGCAAGACCAACCTGTCGGAGCTCGGCGGCGCCAACACCACCAACGTCCTCTTCGGGGCGACGCGCAATCCGCACGATCCGCGCCTTACCGCCGGCGGCTCCTCCGGCGGCTCGGCCGCTGCGCTTGCCGCGGGCGCCATCGCCCTCGCGCACGGCAACGACGTCGGCGGCAGTTTGCGCACGCCGGCAGCCTTTTGCGGCGTGGCGGGGCTGCGCCCGACGCCCGGCCTCGTCCCCCGCAAGCCGCTCTCCGATCCCTTCGACACCATCTTCGTCGAAGGGCCGATGGCGCGCGACATCGCCGACCTTGCCCTGATGCTCGACATGATGACCGGCGAGACGCCGACCGATTTCCTGTCGCGTCCGCGCGCGGGATCCTACCTTGCGGCGGCGCTTTCCCCCACGGCGCCCCGCCGCGCCGCGGTCTCGCCCGACCTCGGGGTTTTTCCGGTCGACCCCAAGATCCGCGCCGCCTTCGAGGCGCTCACCGCCGGTCTCGCCGCCGAGCCCGCCACGCCCGACCTTGCCCCGGCGCAGGGCATCATCGACGTCCTGCGCGGCCTCTCCTACGCCGCGAGCTGGGGTCCGCTATGGCCCGCGCGCGCCGCCGACTTCACGGCGGAGGTGGCCGGCGACATCACCCGCGGCCTCGCCCTCACCGGACCGGAGATCGCCGAGGCGATGCGCGCTCGCGCCGCCCTCCACCGTACCGTGCTCGCCTTCTTCGCCCACCACGACGTGCTGATCTGCCCCGTCACCCAGGTGCCAGCCTTCCCGGTCGAGCAGGCCTGGCCGAACGTGATCGACGGCGTGCCGTGCCCCACCTACGTCCACTGGATCGCCATCACCTACGTGTGGTCGGTCCTCGGCTGCCCGGCCGTCAGCGTCCCGCTCGGGCGTGACGCGAGCGGGCTGCCGCGCGCGCTCCAGGTGGTGGGCCCGCCGCATTCGGAGGCCCGCCTCCTGTCGATCGCCGCGTTCCTGGAACAACGCTGCACGCCCTGACGCGCGGGCCGGCGCGCGGCAGCGGCGGCTATTCGGCCGCCATGGCCTCGATTTCGGCGCATGGCGGGGCGGCGGGGGGAATGGCCGCGGCGCCGAGCGCCTTCTCCAGGTGCGCCAAAGGGCGCGGTCGATAGGCCTCGCCACCCGGCAGGCGCTCGGCCGCTTCGGCCCATCGCCGGCGCGCCCACTCGGAAACGTCGTCGACGGACTGGGGCCCCTTCCGCGGCTGCTGCGGCAACAACGCCATCAGCCGTCCCATCGGGCTCGGAGAGGGATTGCTCCGGTTGCGCAGCGCGGCGCGATAGTCGATCTGGCAGCGATACTGGTCGAGGATCCCCGGCCGAAAATGAAGTCCCGCCGCCAGCGCCCCTTCGGCGATCCAGATCATCCCGGCATTGGACAGGCCCCTGACGTCGCCTCCCCCGCCGACCGACCCATGGTCGCCCGGAAACCAGAGCTGCTCGTAGGGCACCTCGTCGCCGTTCCGCGCCGCCTCCGCGTTGAGGCGCGCCATGTTGGTCCACAGGCTGGGGCTGAACGCCTTGCGCGCTTCGTCGATCGCCACCGCGTGCCGCGCCCTCGCGACGCAACTGCTCAGTTCGGCATCGTGGAATTCGTAGCGCCGGTTCAGCCAGCGCGAGAACCACAGGTTCTGCGGCACGCCCAGCGCACCGACCGTGTCCCACACCCCGATATAGTCGATGCGCAGCAAGCGAGCGTTCGCCCTCATCAGGCCCCTCTCCTCGCGCCAGAGCCTGTCGCTCTCGCCGACATAGGCATCGGGCGCGGCGGAAGCGCGGAATTGGAAGCTCGCTTCCGATTTGGGCTTCGCGTCCGCGCCGCGCTGCCGGTACAACGTGATCGCCTCTTCGATCCGGCTGGACTGCGGGCGTTCGACGATGCCGCAGTTGCGGATCAATCCCGCCAGCGACCGCGCGGTATAGGCTCCTCTGGAAAATCCGAAGATGAAGATCTCGTCGCCAGGCTCATAGTTGAAGACCAGAAACTGGTAGGCCTTGCGAACGTTCTCCAACAATCCCCAGCCGAAGCCCCCACCAAGCCAACGATCGAGCCGGCTTGCCACGGCGACCCGCCCCGATCCGACGCCCTCCTCGTAGTAGACGAGTTGCTTGATATCATCCTCGCCGGTCGGCGCGATGCTTGTGGCGATGCCGACGACGTTGGTCGGGTCCGCCCCATCGATGCGATTCCAGGTTCCATCGCAACAAATGCAAATTCTTTTCATGACTCATCAATCCAATACTAAAAATCAGTCTTCCTCGGCGAAATAGCCGGGGCATGACGACGGGCTAATCGGCCCTGTGCCGTACAGCGTCAAAAGAAACGATCGAAACGATGAGAGTATAGAAAAATATTGCTGGAAACTCCAGGCCGCGGCCAGCCCGCCCGTCGGCCGACCAGGAGCATCCCGTTGCGCCGTCCCGCTCTGGCCGGAACGTCAGGTCTCGGCCGGCTCGGGGCGCCTCTTCGTTGCTGTCACGATGGGTTCGACGACCTGCGCGTCGCGCAGCGCGAGGAACCAGGGATCCATCTCCAGCGCGCGGTCGACGATGTCGGCCACCGCTTCGGCGGGCGCGTCGCTCTCGATGTCGATCCTCACGCGGGTCACGAGCGGGGCCGCCGAGGCGTCGCCGAGGCCGAAGATCGCGCTGTCGTCGAAATCGGTCTCCACCGTGATGGTCATGTGATCGAAGGCGACGCCCTCCCGGGCCGCCAGCATCTTCACCCCCATGCCGACACAGCCGGCGATGGCGGCGCGGGCGAAGAAGCCGGGCGAGGGGCCGGCGGCATCGCCTCCCATGCCGCGCCCGAGGTCGGTGACGGCCCGGAACGGGCCCTGCTCGACGGTGCAGACGAGGCCCTCGGCGATGCGGCCGGTGGTGACGATGGTCGTCCGCGCGGCCTCCCTGTCGGCCTCCATGCGGGCGATGACTTTCTCCTGCGCCTCGCGGATGACGGCGTCGCGGTCGGGGGTGGACATGGACACGGCGTTTCCTTTCAGGCGGCGCGGCGGCCGCGGGTCTGGACGATGTGGTCGGCGAGCAAGCCGGCGTCGCTGCCCACGCCGTCCAGCAGGGCGGAGTTGCGGCGGCGCATGAAAGGCAATCCGAGCGCGTAGAGCCCGGGTGCGATGATCCCGCCGTCGTGGGCGAGCCGCCCCTTGCGCTCGAACACCGGCAGATGGAGCCACGAATGATCGGGCCGGAACCCGGTGGCCCAGATCACGGTGGAGAACCGGCCCGATCCGAGGTCGAGCGACAGGCGGGGGGCGGCCGAAACGTGCGTCGGGCCGAACCGCTCGGGGGGCGGGATGTCGCCGAGGCCCGCCGTCTCGGCCCAGGCGTCGAGCGTCGCCAGCAGGCGGTTCATTTTAAGGTCCGACAGCGCGCAGGTGTTGGCGAGGGCGCCCGAGAACGCCGCGACGCCCTGCCGGACGCCCGCCATCCTGCCGACGATCTCGACGCCCCGGTCCTGGAGCGCGTTGAGGTCGGTGAACTGCACGTCCCGCCAGCCGGTGAGCTGGAGCGAGGGCAGGCGGCGAACGCGCTCGATATTGTCCACATCGGCGATGGCGGTCGCATGGACGCCGCTCGCCTCCATCCACCACTGAATGTCGCGGCCGCGATAGTGGCGCGGCAGGCGGATGTGCTCGCCGGCGGACAGCACCACGTCATGCCCCGCCATGCGGATCTCGGAGGCGAGCTGCACGCCGGTCGCCGAGGCGCCGACGATCAGGACGCCGCCGGGAGCGAGCTGGGCCGGGCTCCGGTAGTCGAGCGGCGAGAGCTGAGTGAGATGCGCCGGCAGGTCCGCCGCGAAGGCGGGGGTGGAGGCGATGTTGCAGGCGCCCGACGCGATGACGAGCGTGTCGCACAGCCATTCGCTGCGGTTCGTCGCCACCCGGTAGCCGTCCGGGTCCGCCGTCACCGAGGTCACGCGCACGCGCTCCTCGACCGGCGCGCGGCTCGCGCGGGCATAGGTCTCGAGGAAGGCGACGAGCTCGGGCACCGTCATGAAGCCGTCGGGGTCCGGGCCGTCATAGTGCTGGCCCGGCAGCCGGCTTTGCCAGTTGGGGGTCAGCAGGCGAAGGCTGTCCCACCGCTCGGCCTTCCACGAGTTGGCGACTTCGCCGCGCTCCAGCACCACGTGGGCGACGGAGCGGTCGCTGAGGCAGCGGCTCATCGCGAGGCCGGCCTGGCCGGCCCCGACGATCACGGTCGAAACGCGTTTCATGGCTCTCATCTTTCCTGCCGGGCGGTGGCCCGGATGGGGCAGTCGAGTGCCCGCCTGCCGGAGAGGGGAAACCGGCAGGCGGGCACCGGCGTCATGCGACGGTGACGGCGACGTTGGTCGGGTTGGTGATGATGTCGAACACGGCCGAGCGCTTCTGCGACTGGGCGACCAGGGCGGCGATGTCCTCCTTGCTGGCGTCCGCGTCGATGTCGAAGGAGACGCGGACGGCGGAGAAGCCGTTGCGGATCTCCGGATCCATGCCGAGGATGCCCTGCACGTCGATGTCGCCCTCGACCGTCGCCCGCACGGACTTGAGCTGGATGCCGCGATGCTGCGCGACGGCGGCGACGCCCCCGGTGAGGCAGCTCGCCAGCGCCGCCAGCACGATTTCCGGCGGGGTGGGCCCACGGTCGGCAGCGGCGAAGACGGCAGGGTGGTCGGATTCGATGCGGAAGGTCTTGCCCCGCTCGTGATCCTGGCCGAGGCCGAAATAGCCGTTGATGTCGTTGCCGCTGTAGGTGCCTTCGATCCAGTCGCAGGTGCTGCGGAAGGTGAACCTGGCGGCCTGGGGGGCCTGCTCGAACGCGCCACGGGCGCCGATGAGAGCTTCGGTGTTGACGCCGTTGTTCGCGGGCTGGGTTGCAGTCGTCATCTCGATGTCCTTTCGGAGGGGGGTGTGTCGGGGAAGCGGGCCTCGGCCCGCGTGGATCGGCCGCCGGGGGGCGGCCGGGTGCGTCAGGCGTGCGGAGCCCGGGCGGTGATCAGCCACGAAGAGCTGTCCATCCAGAGGCCGCCCTCCCGGGCGATGACGCCTTCGAACATCGTTGCGAGCGCGGCCTCGATCTCGGGGCGGCGTTCCTCGGCCAGCGCGCCGGCTTCCCGGAACGTCTCGCCGGCCGGGCCGATGGCGAGCTGGAAGGCGATGGCGTCGGCGATGTCGCGGCCGACGAGGACCTTGGTGTCGATCCGCTGAAAGGCGATGTCGACGAAGCCGGCGGCCTCCATCTGCGCCCGCGTCACCCTCTCATCGGCCATGGAGAAGGGGCCCGGGCCGCAGGTGAGCGCATCCTCTCCCGGCGCCGGCAGGAACTGGCGGACGATGTCGCGAGCCTCGATGATCCAGGGATTGTCCTCCCGCCGGCGCCAGACGATGTGCGCCAGCCGGCCGCCGGGCTTGAGGCACGCCCGCATCGCCCGAAGACCCGCCACAGGATTGGCGAAGAACATCGTGCCGAACCGGGCGAAGACCATGTCGAAGGGCGGTTCGTCGAGGCCGCGCTCCACGTCGCGGCAGGCGAAGCGGACGTTGGGCACCCACCTCTTTTCGACCGCGTGCCAGGCGTGATCGAGGAACGCCTGGCAGCAGTCCACGCCCAGGACTTCGCCCTTCGGCCCGGTCGCGTTGGCGAGCTCGATGGCGGTGTCGCCGAAGCCGCAGCCGACATCGAGGATGCGGCTGCCCTTTTCCACGCCGAGCATGGGAAACACGGCTTTGGAATGGCGCGACAGGCCGCCGACGAGAACATGCCGGAAGCGAATGAATTTCGGGGCCAGGATGTCGTTCCAGAAATCGACCAGCGGCGAGGGCGCCGCGTCCACCCTGTTCCGGGCGATGGTGTCGTGAATGGTCATGTCAGACTTTCCAGGTTCGGAAGGGGAAGCGTCAGCGGAGCCAGTCCGTCGTCTTGTCCCGATGTATAGGGGGCGCCGGATTCCGTGCTTGGCGGCGACCTGGAGATGATCTGGAGATTTCATGGAGAACGGCTGGAAATAATCCAGGAGATTGATTTGGCGGGAAAAACCTCTCCCGCAGCGAATTCGGTTCGCTCTTGCGGGCGGCGCCTTTGCGATGGCAGAGGCGGAAATAAGTTGCATAGAAACCGGAGCGGGCAGACACTTGCCGCCGTGATCTACGGGTTCGAAAACTACGAGGTCGATCCGGGGCGCGCCGAGCTTCGGCGCGACGGCGTCGCTGTGCCCGTCGAGCCCCAGGTCTTCGAGCTGATCCGCTATCTCGTCGCCGCGCCCGACCGGGTCGTCACGCGCGACGAGATCTTTTCGGCGATCTGGGGTGAGCGCATCGTCTCCGACGCCGCCCTCTCGAGCCGCATCCGGGACGCCCGCAAGGCCCTCGGCGACGACGGGACGGCGCAGCGGCTGATCAGGACGGTGCAGCGCCGCGGCCTTCGGTTCGTCGGCAGGGTGACGGAGCGCCCGGCCGCGATGCCCGCCCGCCCGGCAGCGGTGGAACCCAGCCTGCCGGACCCTCCGCAGCGGCCCGAAATCCTCGACCGGCCCGCCGTGGCGGTGATGACGCTGCGCAGCCTGTCGGACGATCCGTCGGACGAATATCTGGCCGAGGGGCTGTCCGACCAGATCGTCGCGGCGCTCAGCGCGTGGCGGTATTTCCCCGTCCTGTCGCGCAAGACGACACTGGGGATGCAGAGCCCGGACGAGGCCACGGACGATCCCGCCCCGCGCAATGCGCGCTATGTCCTCGGCGGGTCGTTCCGCCGGCAGGGCTCGAAGGTCAAGCTGGCGCTGACGCTGGCGGACACCCGCATCAGCGAGCAGATCTGGTCCCACCAGATCACCCGCGACCGGGACGAACTGATCGACCTGGAGGAAGAGATCGCGGCGCAGGTCGCCACCATCGCCGCGCCCGAACTCGTGGGCGCCGATGCCCGCCGCGTCCTGCGCAAGCCGGCGAGCGACTTGACCGCCTGGGAACTGGCGATGCGCGCCGCATGGCTGATCGAGAAGGGCACGGACACCGATTTCGCCCAGGCCGAGCGATTGGCCGCCCAGGCGATCGAACGCGCGCCCGACTGGAGCTTGCCCTACACGCTGATCGCCGTGGCCAAGTTCCAGCAGGCCATGGCCGGCTTTTCCGGCACGGACACCCGCGCGGCGTTCTCCGACACGATGGTCGAGGCCAAGCGTGCGCTCGACATCGACCGCGGCTCGTGGATCGCGCATGCCTTGACCGCGGTCGGCGAGCTATGGACCAACCGCAACCACGAGCGGGCGCTGCTCCACGTCCAGCGCGCGATGGAACTCAACCCGAGCGCGCCGATGAACTACCATTTCGGCGGATGCATCTGCGGCTTTGCCGGCGATCCCGCCACGGCAAGGGGGCATCAGGAGCGGCTTTTGCGTATGGACCCGCTCTATCCCTACACCGCCACGATCGAGTCCGATCTGGGGCTGTGGCACCTCTTGGACGGGGAGTTTGGGCAAGCGCAGGAGAGGCTGGACCGGTCCCATCGCTGGGACCCGCGTTACGGCCGCGCGCTCCAGCGCCAGATCGTGTTGGCCGGCTTGCAGGACGACCGCGCGCGAGCGGCGGTCGCAGCCGGCAAATTGCGCGACCTCGGCCTATCGCTGAAGCGCGATGCGATCATGTCTTCCTATCCCTTTCGGAACCCGGATCATTCGGCGCTCTTCCTCGACGGGCTGCGCCGGTCCGGCGTGACCGTGTAGCTCGCTTGGTGCCGCGCCTCGCGTGGTCGTCGCGGGGGCCCAGGAGATTCAATCCCCCACCAACAACATGACCAGCCAATTGGCGACGAGTGCCGGCGTCTCCTTGCCTTCGATCTCGACCGTGCTCTTCATGGACAGCCTCCACTGCGAGGCCTTTCGTTCCGCGCAATCCTCCAGCAGGAAGCGGCCGCGGATGAGGCTTCCCGTAGGGACCGGGCTCAGGAAGCGGACAGAGTCGAAGCCGTAGTTCATCGACATCGCCGTGCCGGAGATCTCGCCCACGGCCTCCATGAAGAAGACCGACAGCATCGACAGCGGCAGGAAGCCGTGAGCGATGGTGCCGCCGAACGGCGTGGCCGCGGCCCGCTCGGGGTCGACGTGGATGAACTGGAAATCCTCCGTCACCTCCGCAAAGCCCGACACGCGAGGCTGGTCGACAAGGTGCCATTCGGAGACGCCGAGCTCGCGCCCGACCAGCGCCTTGAGGCCATCGATGGAATGCCGTGTGGATGTCATCAGAGAACCTCGAACAAGCCTGCGGCGCCCATGCCGCCGCCCACGCACATGGTCACGACGACGCGTTTCGCGCCGCGCCGCCGCCCCTCGATCAACGCATGGCCCACCATCCGCGCGCCGGACATGCCGTAGGGATGGCCGATGGAGATCGCGCCGCCGTCGACGTTGAGGAGATCGCCCGGAATGCCGAGCCTGTCGCGGCAATAGAGCACCTGCACGGCGAACGCCTCGTTGACCTCCCAGAGGTCGATATCGCCGATCCCGAGGCCGAACCGGTCGAGCAGCTTCGGCACCGCGAAGACCGGACCGATGCCCATCTCGTCCGGCTTCGTGCCCGCCACGGCCATGCCGACATAGCGGCCGAGCGGGGCGAGGCCGCGGCGCTCGGCGAGGGAGGCGTCCATCACCACAGAAGCCGACGCGCCGTCGGACAACTGGCTGGCATTGCCTGCGGTGATGACGCCGCCCTCGCGCACCGGCTTCAAGCCGGCAAGGCCCTCGGCGCTCGTCTCGGGGCGGTTGCCCTCGTCGCGGGTGAGCGTGACCGCGCGCGGCGCACTCTCGCCGGTCGCCTTGTCGACGACGGTCATCGTCGCGGACATGGGGACGATCTCGTCGTCGAACCGGCCCGCCTGCTGCGCTTGCGCGGTCCTTCGCTGCGACTCGAGCGCATAGGCATCCTGCCGCTCCCGATCGATCCCGTAGCGCTTTGCGACGACCTCGGCGGTGTCGATCATCGGCATGTACATGTCCTCGTGCAGGGCGAGGAGCTCGGGGTCCATATCGACACGCAGGTCGCCGGTCTGGACCATCGAGATCGACTCCACGCCGCCGGCGAGGACGATGTCCATGCGGTCGACGATCACCTGCTTCGCGGCCGTCGCGATCGCCATCAGGCCCGAGGAGCACTGGCGGTCGAGCGTCATGCCGGGCACGGTGTCAGGCAGGCCGGCACGCATGGCGGCGGTCCGGCCGATCGTGTGCTGGAAGCCCTGCGGCATCGCGGTGCCGATCAGGCAATCGTCGACCTCGCCGCCCTCTAGCCCGGCCCGCTCGACCGCCGCGCGGAGGGCGTGCGCGGCCAGCGTCGGCGCCGGCGTCCCGTTGAAGGCGCCGCGATAGGCCTTGCCGATCGGCGTGCGCGCCGTCGACACGATCACCGCGTCCCTCATCCCTGTTCGGGACCGAAACCGGCCATCGCCAGCTCGTGCGTGTACTGGCCCGCGCCTTCCTTGGGGTCGAGGAAGCCGTCGGTGTCCGACAGCCGGTCGAGCGCGCCCAGAACCTTCTCCGGCAGATCCTCGCCCGCCCCGAAATGGATGCCCTTCGTCAGGATCGTCTTGGCGCTCTCGAAGGTTCCGGCGCCGGCGCACAGCACCGTCTTGGTCGGCGCGTCCTCGGCAACGAGCGCCAGCACCGCCGGGCTGACCAGCGCCGGATCGAGCGCGGCGATGTGATCGGCCGGCAAGAGCCCTTCGAGCATGCGGGTGCCGGCCGTCGGCGCGAGGCAGTTGACCTTGATGTTGTAGCGCGCACCCTCCAGGGCGAGCGTGTTCATCAGGCCGACCAGAGCCATTTTCGCGGCGCTGTAGTTCGCCTGGCCGAAGCTGCCGAACAGCCCGCTGGACGACGAGGTGAAGACGATCCGTCCGTACGAGCGCTCGCGCATGCCCGCCCACACCGCCTTGGCGCAGTGGACCGACCCCATCACGTGCACCTCGAGCACGGCGCGGAAATCGTCGATCTCCATTTTGGCGAAGGTCTTGTCGCGCAGGATGCCGGCGTTGGCGACGAGGATGTCGACGCTGCCCCACCGCTCGGTCGCCTCGGCGACCATGGCCTCCACCTCGGCAAGGTCGGTCACCGACGCGCCGTTGGCGATCGCCTCGCCGCCCGCCTCCCGGATCTCGCGCACCACCTCGTCGGCGGCGCGGAGCGATCGCCCCGTCCCGTCGAGATTGCCGCCGAGATCGTTGACGACCACTTTCGCGCCGCGCTTGGCCAGCGCAAGGGCGTGCTGGCGCCCAAGTCCGCCGCCGGCGCCCGTCACGATTGCGACCCGGTTCGTCAAGTCGATTGTCAAGCTGAAGCCTCCTCTTCGGATTGTCTGGACGTCTTGCGGATGCCCGCCCGGCTACATCAGCGATGGCAGCCAGAGGCAGATCGAGGGGAAAACGACGATGAGGACGATGAGAACGACGTAGGCGACCCAGAACGGCAGCACGCCCCTGAAGATGTCGTACATCGGCACGTCCCGCGCGATGGCGGCGATCGCGAACACGTTGACGCCGATCGGCGGGGTGACGACGCCGAGCTCGACCATGATCACGATGATCACGCCGAACCAGACCGGGTCGAAGCCGGCGTTCATGGCGATCGGAAAGAAGATCGGCACGGTGAGGACGAGCGCCGGCAAGGCGTTCATGAACATCCCGATCACGACGTAGAAGAGGAGGATCGCCGCGATGATGCCGTAGCTGCCGAGGTCCATCGCGATCACGCCGTCGGCGATCTGCCGGGGCAGCCCGCTGAGGGCGATGAACCGGCTGAAGGCGGCGGCGAACATGAAGATGATGATGATGCCGGCCGTGAGCCGCAGCGTGCTGGCGATCGTTTCCACGAGCTTGCGCGGGTCGAGGCGGCCCATCGCGAGGGCGATCATGATCGCGCCGAAGACCCCCAGCCCCGCCGCTTCGTTGGGCGTGACGGCCCCCGAATAGATGCCGCCCAGGACGAGGAGCATGAGGAGGAGCACCGGCCACGTGTGCGCGCTGGATCGCAGCCTGTCGCCCCAGCTGCTCCGCTCGCCGCGCGGCGCCAGCTCCGGGTTGAGCGTCGCCCGGATGGTGATCAGCGCGATCAGGATGACGGCGAAGAGGAGCCCCGGCAAAATCCCCGCCATGAACAGCTTGCCGATCGAAACCTCGGTGATCATCCCGTAGACGATGAAGGCGAGGCTCGGCGGGATCATCACGCCGATGGTGGCCGCGCAGGCGACCGAGGCCGTGGCGAGCTTCATGTCGTAGCGATAGGCGCGCATTTCCGGCAGGGCGATGGAGCCCATCGTATAGACGCCCGAAAGCGTGTCGCCGACGATCGAGGAGAGGCCCGCGCACGCGACCGTGCTGGCGGAGGCGAGCCCGCCGGGCAGATGCCCGATCCATCGATAGGCCGAGCGGTAGAGCTCGGCGGCGAAGCCCGATGCGACGACGATGAGCCCCATCCACGTGAACAGGGGAACGACGCTCCAGGTCTGATCGCTGACCACGGCGATGGTCGTCGTTCCGAGGCTCGTCAGGCTCGCGCCCGGCGAGATGAGGAGGCTGATGCCGATCAGCGCGGTCAGTGCCATCGCCGCCGCGACGTGGACGCCCAGGAAGATGAGGACGAAGCAGAGGCTGATCGAGAAGAAGCCCCGCGTGTTGCGCGAGAGGTCGAATGGCAGGAGGTCGGGGCGGAAGGAGAGGAGGAGGATCGCCGCCGCGATGACGGCCCAGATCGCGAGGACGGCGAGCGCCCGCCGGTCCGGCATCTTCGCCACCGTGCTCAGCTCCATCATCAGGTTGGCGAGGAGTGCCAGGGCGAAGAGGAGGATGAAGACGGTCGCGGCGGCGACGAACGGCCATTCCGGCAGCCCGAGCACCCCGGTGACGATGCCGTTGACGTGGAGGTAGGCCGCCTGCTCGTAGATCCGGAACGCGGTGACCAGCATGACCGCGAACGCCAGCACCAGCCCGCCCGCGACGGTGGGCGAGCGCGCATAGTCCGGCATCATGTTCAAGAAGAGGTCGACCCGGACGTGGCTGCGCTCGACCTCGACGATGCCGACCGTCGACAGGACCACCAGGATCGTCAGCAGTCCGCTGAGTTCCAGGCCGCCGGGCACCACGATCGAAAAGAGGTTGCGCAGCACCACGTCCGCCACCGTCAGCCCCATCAGGGCGACGAGGGCGATGCCGCCCACCACGAGCGCCACGCGGCCGGGCCAGGCAATCGCGGATCGGAGGCCGTTGCCGGCCGCTGCGAGCGAGGACGAGACCCGGTTGTCGACCAGCGCGGACGGCGTGGCGTGCGTCACTTAAGGTTCCTCTTCGGTCCGTCGTCGGTCGGCCGCGCCGCCTGCCATGCCGGCGGCGCGGGGCTTATCGTCGGTTGTCGTCAGTTCCGGTCGTAAAGGCTCATCAGGCGCGCGGCTTCGTCGAGGATTTCCTGGCCGGGCCATCCCTTGGCGTTCGCCTTATCAACCCATTCGCCCCATTGCGGCTTCATCGCGGCGGCGAGCTCGGCCTGGTCTTCCGCGCTCAGGACGAAGATGTTCTCGGCGGGGATGTCCGCCGTCGCCGCAGCCGCGCTGTCCGTGGTGTTGTAGAGGAAGTGGAGCGGCGTGATGTCCGCAAGATGCGCCTGCTCCTCCGACGTCAGCTTGTCGTAGACGTCCTTGTTCATGACGGACGAATAGGTGCCCGGGTTGAGGTTGAGCAGCGTGTGATAGGTCGACACCTCGTTGAGCTTGAAGTTGTTGACCCAGCCCCAGGCCGACAGCACGCCGTCGATGGTGCCGCGCTGCAGGCCGAGATAGGCGTCGGAGCCGACCATGACCGCCGCGCTGGCGCCGAGGTCCTCCAGCACCTTCACGCCCGCCGAATCCTGCGCGCCGAACACCTTGCCCTTGAGGTCGGCGAGCGTCCGGATCGGCTCGCGCGTGTGAAGGTGCGAGCCCATGGCGACGAAGGTCGCGAGCTCGACGACATTGTCCTCGGGCGTAAAGAGCTCACCCAGTTGCGGGTATTCGTCCCGCAGACGCCAATAGACGATGGTGGCGATCGTCTGGTTCTTCGCCAGGCCCGGCAGGCTGAAAAGCTCCATCTGCGGGAACTTGCCCGGCAGGATGGGATGCCAGACGAAGCCGAGGTCGAGGAGCCCCGCGCCGGTCGACTGGAGCCAGTCCTTGAACGGCGTCACCGAGTTGGGCGGAAAGAACTCGACCTTCGCCCGCCCGCCGGTCACCGCCTCGATCTGGGCCGCGAACCGGCGGTCCATGTCGTTCCAGGACGTCCCGTCCGGTGAGGCGAACTGCATCTTGAGCTCGATGGTGTCGGCCGCGATCGATTGCGGCGCGTAGAGGCAAGTCACGGCAGCGAGCGCGATTGCCCCCGCCGACAATAGGTTCCGCATCGTAAAGTCCTCCCGGTCGGTGCTGGGCCGTATGAGAGGCTCGTTCTCCCGGCCGCCTGTTTACGCTTCGCTGGCGCAATTATTTGGTGCCCGGCCGGTCGCGCCGGCCGATCACCCGACCGCATATTTAGAAGCCTCGTGATGTTCCGTGCACTTATTTCTTCTAATGCCAACCCTAAGGTTTGCTTAAGGCTGGTTCTGTCAGCCTGCGCCATTCTTCTTCCGTCCGGCGGAGTTCCTGGCAGATGTAATCGTAAAAGACGCGGGACGGCCGGGAGAGCGGACGCTGCGCGGGATAGGTCATCTCGAGGTCGACGGTGAGCACCGGATCGGCGATGGGATTGACCGTGATGCGGTCGTTGCCCAATTCCTTCAGGCCGATCCAGTAGGGCAGGATGCCGGACCAGTCCGTCTGGCTCAGGAATTCCAGGGCGGCCGACAGGCTGTCGATGAGGATGCGCCGCTCGACGACGATCTCGCCGCACCGGATGCCTTCCTCGATCCTCGGCCGCAGACTGTTGGCCGTGGAGGGCACGAAGAGTTTGAGCGGCGGCGTGCTGTCGAGGCGGACGGGCTGCATCTGGATCAGCCCGCGCCGCGACCCCGACAGCAGCGCCACCGGATAGCGCCCGATATGCACGGCCGACACGCCGCGCTGGGGCCGGACGAACTGGCCGACGTAAAAATCGAGGGCGCCCGTCGAGGTCGATTGGACGAGCGTATCGGCGGTGCCGCTGGCGATTTCGATATCGACACGGGGAAATTCCCGCGTGTAGCGCGCCAGGGCCTGCGGCAGGATCGACTTGGCGAGCCCGGGCGCGAAGCCGGCGGAAATCGTGCCGCTCACCCCCGCCTTAAAATCCTCGAGCTCGATCTCGGCCTCCGACACCGCCTTCAGCACGACGAGGCACCGGTCGTAGAAGCGGCGGCCGGCATCGGTCGGAACGACGCCGCGACGGGTGCGCTTGAAGAGGCTCGTTCCGAGGCGCGATTCCAGCGCGCTCATCTGCTGGCTGACGGCCGGCGCCGTGCAATTCAGCCGCACCGCCGCCGCGCTGAGCGACCCCTCCTCGCACGCGGCGACGAAGTAGCGGATTTGCTTGTGGTCCATGCCAAATCCTTCGGTAGCCTTCAGGCATGGATAGCATTCTAGCCGCGACCATTAAATCCGCCTAATAGGACGCGCGACGCCCTCGGGGATGGAGCGATGGCACTTCGGGCTCAGTCGGCGCCTTCGTCGAGCCGGGCGGCGGCATCGCGCAGGGCGTGTCGCAGCAATTGCAGCGCGGTCATGTCCTCGTGCTCGGCCAGCGTGACGAAACCGATCTGGATCGGCGGCAGCTTCAGCGACGGCAGATTGAGGACGCACAGCTCGCCGGCGGCGATATGGGTGTCGAGGACGAGCCGGGGGACGCAGGTCAACACGTCCATCTCCCGGGCGAGGATCATCAGCGCGCCGAGGTCGGAGGCGATCTCCATCATCGGCACCGGGCCGCTGACGCCGTGGTTGCGGAACTCCGTCTCCAGCGCGATGCGGTTGTTGGAATCCTCCGGCGGCAGGACCCACGTCCAGTCCGCCAGCTCGGCGATCTCGAGGTCGCGCCGGCCGGCCAGCGGATGCCGGATCGAGCAGGCGAGCACCAGGTCCGTCCGCAACAGCGGATCGTGCCGCAGGACGGAAATCATCTTGTGGGGCATCAGCTCCCAGTCGACCCGCCCCACATAGCAGTCGAGCTCGCCGTCCCACAGCGACTGCAGCATCTCGCCCACGATGCCGGTGCGCAGCTTGAACCGCATGCTGGCGTTTTCCGCGCCGAGAAGGCTCATCGCGGCGGGCAGCACGCGGAAGATGAGCGCCTGATTGGTGCCGACCCGCAAAATCGGCGACTGCTTGGCGCCGAGCTCGGCGACGAGGTGATCGAAGGAAGCGAGCCCGGAGCGCGTGCGCTGGAGGGCAAGGCGCCCCGCCGGGCTCAGCGTCACCCCGCGCACCGAACGCTCCACCAGGGTGACGCCGAGTGCGTACTCGAGGTCCTTCAACATCTGCGAGACGGCCGGCTGGGTCCGATTGAGGATCGCGCCCACGGCCCGCAGCGACTGATGCTCATCGACGAGCTCCAAGAGGCGGAGATGGCGCAAGCGCAAACCGTCAAGGCGTTGAGGAGAATGGGCCATCAGGAAAACTTATCACATTCAAGAAAGTTCTGACTATTTCTTTTGACCGCTTAGGAGATAGGTCTGAACGCCACAAGAAAAGCGGCCACCCGGATCGAAGAGACGGGAAACGAGCCGCTCAGGGAGGAGTTCATGAGACGGGCCAACGTGTATTCCGGCGTTATCCTGGCAGTATTCAGCCTCGTCATGCTCGTCGCCGTCATTCCCTGGCAGATCGGGCGCGGGCCGGACGGCATGATGTCGCCGAGCCTCGTGCCGAGCATGATGATGGTGGTCGTTGCCGGTCTGTCGCTGCTGCTGGTCGTCAACAACATCAGGGCGAAGCCGGCGAACCCGCAGGACGAGTCCCCGGCGCCGATCTCGCGCGATGAACTTCTGGCGCTGGTGAAGATCGGCGCCGTCTTCGCGGTTTCTATCGCTCTTTATCTCTGGGTCGCGCCGCTGGCGGCAGGCGCGGCGCTGATCGTCGGCGCGCTCGTCGTGCTGGGGGAGCGCCGCCCGCTCGTCGTCCTCGCCATGCCGGCCGCGCTTTTGGCCGCCATCTGGTTCCTGTTCTACAAGGTGCTCGGAACCGGCATCGTATGAGTGCGCTTCTCGTCGGCTTCCAGGATGTCCTCAACCCGACCACATTGTTCTGGGTCGCGGCCGGCGTCACGCTCGGATACGTGCTCGGTGCGCTGCCGGGCCTCGGCAAGGCGACCGGCGTCGCCATCGCGATCCCGCTGACCTTTTATCTCACGCCGGCCGCCGCGCTCGGGATGCTCATCGGCATCGCCAAGGGGAGCGCCGCCGGCAGCGCCGTCTCGGCGATCCTGCTCAACACGCCGGGCGAGCCCTCCTCCGCGCCGACCGCGCTCGACGGCTATCCCCTGGCGCGGCAGGGGAAGGCCCAGAAGGCGCTCAAGATGGGCCTCTTCGCCTCCGTCATCGGCGATTTCGCGTCGACGGTGCTCCTCATCGTCCTCGCCGCGCCGCTCGCCCGCTACGCCCTCCTCATCGGCCCGGTCGAGCTCTGCGCGATCCTCCTCTTCTCGATCACCTTCATCGGCGGCCTTTCCGGCCAGTCCATGACCAAGGGGCTGATCGCGGGGGCGCTCGGCGTGTTCTTCGCGACCATTGGCCTCGAAACGGAGACCTTCGTCTCCCGCCTCACCTTCGGCGTGCTGGAGCTCGAGGACGGCATCGCGCTGGTGCCGATGGCGATCGGCATGCTCGCGGTCGCCGAGATGATCGCCCAGTCGGGCAACCTGAAGACTCTCGACACGGAGGCGGCGAAAATCGTCGACGGCGTGGAGCGCAGCGACCGGGTGATCCTCGCCTCCGAATGGCGCCGCTGCCTCCCGGTCATCGCACGGGGCACCTTCATCGGCTCCATCGTCGGCATCCTGCCGGGGCTCGGGGCGAGCGTCGGCTCGTTCCTGTCCTATGGCGCCACGCAGAAGGCCTCGAAGACGCCGGAGAAATTCGGCACCGGCATGATCGAGGGCGTGGCGGCGGCGGAAAGCGCGGACAATGCCGTCGTCCCGTCGAGCCTCATCCCGCTCTTCGCGCTCGGCATTCCGGGGAGCGTGATCGCCGCCATCCTGATCGCGGCATTCATCCTGCACGGGCTGACGCCGGGGCCGTTGATGTTCCAGCAGCAGCCCCGGCTCGTCGCCGACGTCTATGCCGCGATGCTGTGTGCCAGCGTCATCCTCCTGATCGTCGGCTACGCCGGCCAGCGCCTCTTCGCGCAGGTGATCAAGGCGCCGCTCAGGCTGATCATTCCGGGCGTGCTGCTCCTCTGCAGCGTCGGCGCCTACATGGAGACCAGCAGCGTCTTCTCGATCTACGTGATGCTGTTCTTCACGGTGATCGGCTTCTTCGCCAAGAAGCTCGACTTTTCCTTCGTCACGTTCCTGATCGGGTTCGTCATCGGCCCGAAGCTCGAACTCAGTTTCCGCCAGTCGCTCCAGCTCCTCGACCACAACGCGGCGAACCTCGCCAAGCATCCCATCGCCGTCGTGTTCATCGTCCTGACGGTGGTCATCGTCTGGTGGATCGGGCGCGGAAACAAACCTCCGGAAGCGATCGTGAAGTC
>JAUIJH010000224.1 GCA_030431335.1 Alphaproteobacteria bacterium | reverse complement strand
CACCCGATCAACATCGGCAAGGACGAGCAGTTCGCGCCGGAGTTCCTGGCCATCTCGCCCAACAACAAGATCCCGGCCATCGTCGATACCGACACCGGCACCTCGTTGATGGAATCGGGCGCGATCCTCCTGTACCTGGCGCAGAAGACGGCCAAGCTGCTGCCCCCGCCGGGCGAAGACTATTGGCGCGTGATCGAGTGGCTTATGTGGCAGATGGGCGGCTTTGGGCCGATGCTGGGCCAGGCGCATCATTTCCACCGCTTCAACGCCGGCAAATACCCCTACCCGGAGGAGCGCTACGTCAAGGAGACGCGGCGCCTCTACGGTGTGCTCGACAAGCGCCTCGAAGGCCGCGACTTCATCGCGGGCGCCTACTCCATCGCCGACGTCGCGACCTTCCCCTGGGCCGCGCGGTTCGAGTGGCACGGCATCAACCTGGGCGATTTCCCCAACGTGCGCCGCTGGTATCTCGGTATCGCCGGACGCGATGCGGTGAAGCGCGGCTTCAACGTGCCGAGCGAAGCCGAGATCCCGATGCCCTGATGATCGCCACGCGCGATCGGGGGGCGGGCGTGCGGCACGCCATCGTCACCGGCGGCAGCCTCGGCATCGGCCGGGCCGCCGCCGTGCGCCTCCACGCGTCGGGCTTCGCGGTGACGTTGATCGCCCGGCGCGCCGACATGCTGGAGGCCGCTTGCGACGAGATGCGGCAGGCGGCGGCCGGCGGCCCGGAGGTCGGATTTATCGCCTGCGACGTTGCCGATGAGGCGGCCCTCGGCGCGGCGATCGCGGCGGCCGAGGCGGCCCGCGGCCCCTGCCACACGCTCGTCACGGCGGCGGGGCATGTGCGGCCCGGCCGCTTCGAGGCGCTGTCGGAGGCCGATTTTCGCGCCCAGATGGACGTGAACTTCCACGGCGCGGTGGGCGCGGTGCGGGCCGTCTATCCGGGCATGGCGGCGCGCGGCGAGGGCCGGATCTCGATGGTCTGTTCCGCCGCCGCGCTGATCGGCATCTACGGCTACACCGCCTATGCCGCCTCCAAGTTCGCGCTGCGCGGCTTTGCCGAGGCGTTGCGCGGCGAGGCGCGCGGGCACGGCATCGTCGTGTCCATCGTCTACCCCGGCGACACCGACACGGACCAATACCGCCTCGAAATCGAGACCCGCCCGGCCGAATCGAGCGCCATTGCCGGCAACGCCGCGCTCGCGACGCCCGACAGCGTGGCCCGCGCCCTGGTGCGCGGCCTCGACCGCGGGACCTTCGCCGTCTACCCGAACCTGCAGACGGCGGCGCTGGGGCGCACCGCCTCCTTCATCGCCCCGGTGCTCAACGCCGTGTTCGACCGCATCGCCCGTCGCCACCGCGAGGGCTGAAGGGACCCCCTCAAGCCTTCAGCAGCGAGCGATGCGCCGCGTAGAGGGTGATCGCGGCGGCGTTGGAGACGTTGAGCGAGACCAGCGCCCCCGGCGCCTCGATCCGCACCTGGCGGCCGCACGCCTCCATCACGCCCTGCCGCACCCCCTTGCCCTCGGCGCCGAGCACGAAGGCCCAGTGCCGCTCGGGCGCGAGGTCTTCCAGCGCGTCGGGGGCCTCGCTGTCGAGCGCCACCGTGGCGAAACCCATCTTCTGCATCTCGGCGATGGCGCGGGCGAGGTTGGTCACCGTCACGAGGTCGATCAGGTCGAGCGCTCCCGAGGCGGCCTTGGCGAGCGCGCCGGTCTCGGACGCCGAGTGGCGGCTGGTCGTCACCACCGCGTCCACCTTGAAGGCGACGGCCGAGCGCAAGATGGCGCCCACGTTGTGCGGGTCGGTGATGTGGTCGAGGCACAGGACGACGCGCGCATCGACGAGCGCGTCGAGGGTGCGCCCTTCCAGCGGCTCCACGTAGATGGCGACGCCCTGGTGGACGGCATCGCCCAGCAGGCGGTTGATGGCGCGCACGTCCATCTCCTCGACGCCGCAAGCGGGCGGCGGCGCGTCCAGCCGGTTGAGCGCGTTTTTGGAGGCCACCATGCGGTGGACCGTGCGGTGCGGATTGGCGAGTGCGGCGCGCACGGCATGAAGGCCGTAGAGCCAATAAGGTTCGTCCATGGTGTGCTGGGAATCCGGGTTCCGTTGACTTATCTGCCTGCTCATCCTATCACGCCGCGGCGTCGGCTCCGGAGGGGTGCCCGAGTGGCTAAAGGGGGCGGACTGTAAATCCGCTGGCTATGCCTACGTTGGTTCGAATCCAACCCCCTCCACCAACCCCCCTTTCGGGCGCTCCATCAGACCTGATGTCGCATTTATCCACGCCATAGAAATGCCGCTCGCTTAATTCCCACGACAGACTATTTTCCTGCGCGTGTAACCACCGGCGTTTGAGGACGATATGGCTCTGATCATTGGAACCCAGTTCCCTGATTTTCTCGAAGGTACCGACCAGGCCGACAGGATTTTCGGCAAGGGGCGCTCCGATACGCTCCTGGGATACGGCGGCGACGACCGGCTGTTCGGCGACAGCGGGCCGGACCGCATCATCGGCCACCAGGGCAACGACCTGATCGAAGGCGCCATCGGCAACGACACCCTCCTGGGCTGGTCCGGCAACGACCGGATCTACGGGCAGGGCGGCCACGATTTCATCCGCGCGGGCAACGGCGCCGATGACGTCTACGGCGGCAATGGCGACGATTTCGTCCGCGCCGGCTCCGGCGACGACATCGTGCTCGGCGAGCGCGGCGACGACTTCATGGACGGCAATTCCGGGGCCGACCGTCTCGTCGGCGGGCTCGGGTTCGACACCGCCTTCGGCGGCCTCGGCGCCGACACCATCCTCGGCCAGCAAGGCGACGACGACCTCTACGGCGACGCCGGGAACGACTGGGTCAACGGCGGCAGCGGCGACGATCTGATCTTCGGCGGCGCCGGGAACAACCGCCTCACCGGCGGCACCGGGTGGGACATCTTCGTCATCGACAATTCCCGCGGCACGGATTCCATCACCGACTTCGGAAACCGCGACCTGATCGACGTGTCCGAGTTCAATGTGCGCTTCAGAGACATCGGCATCTCGGCCGACGGCGACGACGCGGTGCTGGATATCGGCCGCAGGACGGTCACCCTCGTCGACTATCTCGAGGACCACACGCTCAGCGACATCACGCGGTCCGACTTCATCTTCAACTGAGCGGCGCCGGGGGCGGCGAGACGACGGAACCGAGACGCCCGCCCCCTTCCACCGACCCTTTTGCACCCGGGCCTGACTGCCGGCAGGAATTCTCGCGCCCTCCATCGCCGGCAGCGCCACGGCCAAACGCGAACCTCGTCCCGCTTCGACGGCGACGTGGCCGGGGCGATTCGGGTCAGGGTCAATGAAATCTTAATTTGACAATAATCCTATTCGGGAGATTAGTTTCCCCTATGCCCGAGGCATGTTTTCTTTTGCGGGCATTGGGAGGAAATAATGGCTATAATCACTGGTACACAATTTCCTGATTTTCTCGAAGGCACCAACCTGGCCGATCGGATCCTCGGCCTGGGGGACAACGACACCTTGTTGGGTTACGGCGGCGGCGACCGGATCCTGGGCGAACGCGGCGGAGACCGGATAATCGGCCATGACGGTGCCGATTCGCTGCAAGGCGGCGTCGGTCACGACGTCATGAAAGGCTGGTCGGGCGACGATCGGATTTCGGGCCAGGGCGGCGACGACAACATTAACGCCGGCAAAGGCAACGACTTCGTCACCGGCGGCTGGGGCAACGATGTCATAAGCGGCGGCGACGGCGACGATCGCATCCAGGGCCAGAACGGCGCCGATCGCCTCTACGGCAACGCGGGCGCGGACCGGATCTCCGGCGGCCGCGGCGAGGACGACCTTCACGGCGCGACCGGCAACGATTCGCTGTTCGGCCAACAGAGCCGCGACAATCTTTTCGGCGACAACGGCGCCGATTGGCTCGACGGCGGCAACAGCGCCGACAGCCTGTGGGGCGGAAACGGCCAGGATTCGCTCTACGGCGGCAGGGGCGGCGACGACCTGACCGGCGGAAAAGGCAACGACTATCTTGAAGGCGGCGTCGGCAAGGACGTCTACATAATGACGGTCGAGGGGGGCCAAGACTCGGTCGGTGATTTCGCGGACGGCAAGGATCTGATCGACGTCACGGCGTTCGGCTTCGCCTCGTTCGACGACATCGGGATTTCGGCCGTGGGCGACGACGCCCTCGTCGATCTCGGCGACAACACCACCGTGACGCTGGTCGACTACCTCCTCACCAACCAGCTCAGCGATCTCGACGCCGGCGACTTCATTTTGTAGCGGCGCTTGCGGGCGGCGCTGCGGAAGTTTCTCAGCCGCGCCGCACCGCCATCGGCGAGCGGGCGGGCGGCCGGTCGCCGTCTTGCCGCGCCGCTGGATCGGCAGGCCGGTCGCTCTCGTGCGCCCGGCTCTCGCCCTCGAGCCAGAACGTCTCCACCACGCCGAGGCCCTTGGCCTGAACCTTGCCGCGCGGGGTTATTGCGAAGTCCATGCTGAGCAGCGCCCGCGTGGACGCCGAGATCTGGATGCGGTCCGGTGCGCCGTGGCTCTCCATGCGCGAGGCCGTGTTCACCGCGTCGCCCCACAGATCGTACGCGAAGCGCGTGCCGCCGATGACGCCGGCCACCACCGGCCCCGTGTGCAGGCCGACCCGCACCGACAGCGGCTCGCCTCCGAGGCTGCGATAGGTGCGCGCGAAGGAACGGAAGGCGAGCGCGAACCGGGCGATGCGCGCCGCCCCCACCTCCGGCGGAACCCTCAGCCCCGAGACCGCCATGTAGGCGTCGCCGATGGTCTTGATCTTCTCCACCTTGTGGGTGGTGGCCAGATCGTCGACGACGCGGAACATGGTGTCGAGCCAGGCCACCAGCTCCTCCGGGCTCGCCGTCCGCGCCGCGGAGGTGAAGCCCACAATGTCGGCGAAGAACACGGTCACCGCCTCGTGCCGGTCGGCGATCACCTCCTGCGGCGCCGCCTTGAGCTTGCCGGCGATGGGCGGCGGCAGGATCACGAGCAGGAGCCGGTCGGCCCGGTCCCGCTCGGCGGCGACGCGCTCCTCCGCGCGGTAGAGCTGGACCAGCGCGTAGGTGAACAGCAGCACGTTGATCAGGATGACGTTGATCACCACCATCGCGGCGAGCTGATGGGTGAACGCGGGCGCGGCAAGCGCGATGGGCCCGTAATCCGGCGCGTACGCCAGCGCCCACAGGACCACCGCCAACGCACCGGCGACCACGGCGAGATAGTGCCGCCAGTTCTTGACGCCGAAGAACAGGAAAGCGCCGGCCGTGAAGGCGAAATAGACATGCGCCCCGCCCTCCAGCCCGGTGAGGCGGATCACCTGAAAGGTGCCGACGATGATGGCCGTCGACAGCCACATCGCCGCCGCGTTCTCCGAGATGCGGTGGAACAGGGGCGTCGCGAAATGGGCGATGCCAAACAGGCCGTTGTGCCAGATCAGCGGCTCGAGCACGGCAAAGTCGCGGAAGGCCTGCTCGATGAGATGCTCGAACGAGTTGATGCCCGCGATCACCGCCGCGATGTTGACGAACCCCTGCCGGCGCCGCACGTCCGCATCGCTTGCGGTGACGCCGAGCCCGGCGATGTACTGGAACGCATTGGCAAGGACCCGGCAAAACGCAGCGCAGGCGATCGGAAACCGGCCCGCCCGCTGGCTGGCATCCTGGCCTGGCCGCTCGCGCTGCGCTTCCACGCCTGTCCCCTCGTCGGCCTGATGCCGCTTCGATGGCCGCATCATTCGCGCCCCGGGCGCCGAGCGCAAGCAGCCGGCGGCCCCCGCCCGAACACGATCGGCTCAAGCCGATCGAGCTGAGCGGATGAAATTCGGGCCACCCTTCAGGACTGGCGCGGTTTCCGGTCGCCCGGATCCGCCCAATCCGAGCACGTGGCGCGCCAGCCGTTTCGTCATGGATTTCGATGCGGCGGCCGCGCCTCAGCTCAGCAGGGCGGGCAGGGCGAGGGCCAGCGCGGGCACCAGCAAGAGCAGCGCGATGCGCACGATCTCGATGCCGAAGAACGGCATCACCCCGATGAAGACGTCGCGCATCTTCGCGTTCTGCGCCAGCGCGGCGATGATGAACACGTTGAGCCCCACCGGCGGCGTGATCAGGCCGAGCTCCACCACCACCAGCGCGATGATGCCGAACCAGATCTTCATGTCAGTCGTGGACAGGCCGTAGGCGGCGCTGGCCGCGCCGACATAGTCGCCCCCGTTCACGTCCGCGAGCGCCGGCCAGAAGAACGGGATTACCACCAGGATCATGGCGAGCGAATCCATGAAGCAGCCGAGCACGATCAGCACGACCAGCATCACGATGAGGATGATCCACGGGTCGAGCCCGCTGCTGGACGTCCACGCGGCCATTGCCGCCGGCAGCCCGGCGCGGGCGAAGAAGCCCTTCAGCACCTCGGCGCCGAACAGGATGAAGTAGATCATGCCGCTGGTCTTGGCGGTGTCGAGCAGCGATTCCTTGATGCCGGCGAGGGTGAGGCCGGCCTCGTCGCGGCGAACGAAGCGCATCGCGATGCCGTAGAGGAGGATGATGGCGGCGCCGATGGCGGCGGCGGGCGTCGGCGTGAAGAAGCCGAGGCCCAGGCCGAGGATGATCGCGCCGAAGATGGCGAGGACCGGCAGGAGGCGGATCAGCGCCCGGCGCCGCTCGGTTGGGCTCAGCGTCGCCGTCTCCGGTGCGAGCGACGGGTTGAGCCGCACCTGCAGCGCGATCACGCCGACGAAGAAGGCGACGGCGATCAGCCCCGGCACGATCGCCGCCTGGAACATGGTGATGATCGGCGCCTCGGTGATGATGGCGTAGAGCACCAGCGCGACAGAGGGCGGGATCAGGATGCCGAGCGTGCCGCCCGCGGCGAGGGTGCCGGTGGCAAGGCGCGGCGAATAATTCAGCCGCGCCAGCTCCGGCAGCGCGACCTTGCCCATGGTGGAGGCGGTGGCGAGCGAGGAGCCGCACACCGCGCCAAAACCCGCGCACGCCCCCACCGCCGCCATGGCGACGCCGCCGCGCACCCGCCCCACCAGCGCGTTGAGGCCCTGGAACAGGTCGTTGGACAGCCGCGCGTGGCTCGCGAGGAACCCCATCAGGATGAACAGCGGCACCACCGACAGCTCGTAGTTGGAGACGACCCCGAACAGGAGCGTCTTGAACTGCTTGAGGTAGGGCTCGAAGCGCAGGAACGGCATCGCCAGCGACAGGGCGAAGTTGCCGCCGATGCCCACCGCGATCATGGCGAGCCCAACCGGCAGCCGCAGAGCCAGC
>JAUIJH010000223.1 GCA_030431335.1 Alphaproteobacteria bacterium | reverse complement strand
AGCTCCACCAGGCCGCCGCACAGCACCACCTGCTCGCCGAACAGGTCCGTCTCGCACTCTTCCTGGAAGGTGGTCTCGATGACGCCGGCGCGGCCGCCGCCGATGGCCGACGCATAGGCGAGGCCCACGTCGTGCGCGTTGCCCGACGCGTCCTGCGCGATGGCGAGCAGGCACGGCACGCCGCCGCCACGCTGGTACTCGGAGCGCACCGTGTGGCCGGGGCCCTTGGGCGCGACCATCAGGACGTCGAGGTCCTTGCGCGGCTCGATGAGGTTGAAGTGAACGTTGAGGCCGTGCGCGAACATCAGCGCGGCGCCCTCTTTCATGTTGGGGGCGAGCTGGTCGCGGTAGATGTCGCCCTGCAGCTCGTCCGGCGTCAGCATCATGACGACGTCGGCCCACTTGGCGGCGTCCTCGACGCTCATCACCTTGATGCCTTCCGCTTCGGCCTTCTTGGCCGACGCGGAGCCCGGACGCAGGCCGACGGCGAGGTTGGTGACCCCGGAGTCGCGCAGGTTCAGCGTATGGGCATGGCCCTGGCTGCCGTAGCCGATGACGGCGATGGCCTTGCCTTTGATCAGATTGATATCGGCATCGCGATCGTAATAGACGCGCATTCGGCGCTCCCTGAAGTGGTGGTTTTCCTGGGAGCGTTCCTCCCGTCGCGCTCGTCATAGACGGTTTGCAACGGGATTGTGAATGGCCGCGTGCTCAGCGCGCGTGCACTTTTTTGCGCCGCTGCTCACGCGAGCGGCGCATTGTGTCAGTTGGCGGCCGGCCGCGCCTCGCGAGCCGCCGGCGCACGGGCCCGCTCGGAGGGCGCGAAGTGGCGCTGCAGCACGTCCAGATGCTCGGCCTTCTTGCGGTGCTGCGGCAGTTCGCCGAGCGCTTCGGCGCAGATGATCTGCAACTCCGGCACGCGCACCTTCTTGTCCTTGCGCAGCGCCTCCACGAGGTCGGGCATCTGCCGGCGCTCCGCCTCGGCGAACAACTTGAGCCAGCGGACCACCACATCGCCGCGAACGCCCATGGGCATCGCCGTGGCGGGCGGGATCGCCGCGGGCGTCGCCATGACGGGCTCCGGCTCGGCGGCCGCCACCGCGACGGCTTCCGGAGCGGCAACGATTTCCGGCTCGGCGACGATTTCCGGCGCGGCGGCGACTGCGGCGGGCTCGGGGCTCGCGGCGGGTTCGGCGGCCATGACCGGGGCGATTTCGGGTTCCGGAGCGGGCTCGGGGATGGCGGCGGGGGCCGTTTCCGCGGGCATCGGCTGCGCGGCGTCCTGGCCGGACGTCAGCGTGTCGTTGCGATCGCGGCGTGTCCGCAGATTTTCCAGAGCGCGGCGCGTGGCATCGGCCTCGGCCGCAGCAATTTTCATGAAAGCGTTAGCGAAGCTCGTGGTGTAACGCTCAAAGATGTCGGCAATGAACCACATATGACCCGCCAATTGTGAGGCGCGGGCGCCCTGCCCGCCAGACAGCCACAGGATGTTCTGTAATGGTTAACAAAATCTTTCGACGATAGTCAAACGCCCAGATCGCCACGTTAGAGGCGGCAATAAGATGCCGGTTGCCGCTAATCGCGATCCCGTCGCGGAACATTACTCTTGCGCGATACGAATGAAATCTCATCGGCCGACTTCATTGAATTGGTCGAAGTCGCGATGATCTCGGCGTGGGGCGGCCGGCACTCTGGGGCGGCGCCCGCACCGGGCGGCGCATGCTGGCTCAGGAGGTGAGGTTCCAGGCGATGATCGCGAGGGAGATCGCCCCGACCCACAGCGCGGCGAGGCGCAACAGGGCACCGCGTTCGCCTTTCTTGCCAAGGGCATGCACCGAGTGGGCCGCCAGCGGCAGGCCGCGCTCCAGCACCACCTCCACGTCCTTGGACAGCCGCTCCAGCCGCTCGGCGAGCTCGGGCGCGGACAGGACGGCGCGGATCAGCGCGTCGACCGAATCGTGCGCCTTGCGCAACGTGCCGGCGGGACCGAGCTCGGCGGTCATCCAGTCGCGCACCACCGGCTCGGCGACGCGCCAGATATCGAGGTTGGGGTCGAGCGAGCGGGCGACACCCTCCACCACCACCATGGTCTTTTGCAGCATGATGAGCTGGGGCTGCGTCACCATCTGGAAGATCTCGGTGACCTCGAAGAGCTGGGCGAGCAGGCGCGACATGGAGATGTCGGCGGCGGTGGCGTCGCGGATCGGCTCGCCGATGGCCCGCAGCGCCTGGGCGAAGCGGTCGACATCCTGGTCCTCCGGCACGTAGCCGGCGCGGAAATGCACCTCCGCCACGCGCCGATAGTCGCGCATGATGAAGCCGTAGAGGATCTGCGCGAGGAAGCCTCGATCGTTGCGCCCGAGGCGCCCGGTGATGCCGAGGTCCACCGCCACCAGCGTGCCGTCCGGCTCCACGATCAGGTTGCCCTGGTGCATGTCGGCGTGGAAGAAGCCGTCGCGCATGGCGTGGCGCAGGAAGGTCTGCAGGACGACGACGCCGAGGCCGGGCAGGTCGTGCCCATGGTCGCGCAGCTCCGCGACGCGGCCGATCTTGATGCCCTCGATCCATTCCATGGTGAGGACGGTGCGCGCGGTGCGCGACCACTCCACCCGCGGCACGCGGAAGCCGGGATCCTCGGCGCAATTTTCGGCCATCTCGGAGATGGCGGCGGCCTCGAGGCGCAAATCCATCTCGAAGCGCACCGATTCGGCCAGCGTGTCGACGATGGCCACCGGGCGCAGCCGCCGCGAGTTCGCGACGTAGCGCTCCAGGAAGCGGGCGGCGACGTAGTAGCTCTCGAGGTCGTTCTCGAACCGGCGCACGACGCCGGGGCGCAGCACCTTGACGGCGACCTCGCGGGTGCCGGAGATGTCGGTGAGGCGCGCGTGGTAGACCTGCGCGATGGAGGCGGCGGCGACGCAGGTGCCGATCTCGTCGAACAGCTCCTCCACCGGCGCGCCGAGCGCGCTCTCGATGGCCTTGCGCGCCACCTCGTCCGGCAGCGGGGGCACCTGGTCCTGCAGCTTGGCGAGCTCGGCCGCCACCTCCTCGCCCACCACGTCGGCGCGGGTGGCGAGGAACTGGCCGAGCTTGATGTAGGACGGGCCGAGCCGGTTGAGCGCGCTCGACAGGCGGGCCGCCATGTCGCTCTTCTTGGCGCTGCGCCGCTCGATCAGGCGGCCGACGCGCACCGCGAAGCGCACCTGGGGCGGCGCATCGGCCAGCGGCAGGATGCCGAGCACGCCCTCGCGCGCGAGCACGAAGTTGCCCCGCATGAGCCGCAACATGGAGCCGAGGGTGGTCAAATCGGGCGGCCTCGCGAGCGCGTTTTCCAGCCAAGCCGGGCAGCTTGGCGTCGCCAACAATGCGACAAAACAGGAGGACAGGGCATCTGGCGCGACGCTGTTGTCATGACGAATGCCCTAGAGCTTGAAGGCCGAGTGGATGGCCGCGACGCCGCCCGCCAGCATGCGCACATTGACGTTGGAGAAGCCCACCCCCTCGATCTCGGCGGCGAAGCGGCCGGCGTTGGGGAAGACGCGGATCGATTCGACCAGGTAGCGGTAGGGCTCCGCGTCGCCGGCGATGGCCCGGCCCATGGCGGGGATCACGTTGAAGGAATAAAAATCGTAGACCTTGTCCACCATCGGCAGGTCGACCTGGCTGAACTCCAGGCACATGAAGCGACCGCCGCGCTTGAGGACACGATAGGCCTCGCGCAGCGCCGCCTCGCGGTGCGTCACGTTGCGGATGCCGAAGGCGATCGTGTAGACGTCGGCCGTGCCGGAGGCGACGGGCAGCACCTCCGCGTTGCCGGCGGCGAAATGACACGGCGTGGTGGGGCGCACGCGCTTGGCGTCCCGCGTCTTGCCGACGGCGAGCATTTCCGGGTTGATGTCGCACACCAGGACGCGGGCGTTCTTTTCGATCATGCGCGCGATGCGGAAGGCGACATCGCCCGTGCCGCCGGCGACATCGACGGCGAGATAGGGCGCGCGCGGCTGGCGCGGCGGCGCGAGCCAGGACACCATCGCGTCCTTCCACAAACGGTGCAGGCCGCCCGACATCGCGTCGTTCATGACATCATAGCGCGATGCCACGCTGTCGAAGACGCGGTTGACGAGACCCTGCTTTTCTTCGATCGGCACGGTCTTGAAACCGAAGGACGCCTTGGTCATGCGCTCGCTTCTCCCTCGTTCGCGCTCAACACCTAGCCGCATGGCGCGCGCAACTCCATGGCTCATTGGCGCATGGCAGGCCAATGCCTGAGCTGCCGGAGGTGGAAACCGTGCGCCGCGGCCTCGCCCCGGCCATGGAGGGGGAGGCGATCGAGCGGGTGCACCTGGCGCGGGCGGACCTGCGCTTCCCGTTCCCGCCGGGCTTCGCGAGCCGGCTGGAGGGGCGGCGCATCGTGCGGCTGTCGCGGCGGGCGAAGTACCTGGTGGCGGGGCTCGACGACGGGGCGGCGCTGATCATGCATCTCGGCATGTCCGGCTCGTTCCGCATCGCGGGGGGCGAGCCGCCGGGCGATTTCGTCCATGCGCGCGGCAAGAACGCGGCACATGACCACGTGCGCTTCGTGCTCGCGCGCTGCGAGGTGATCTACAACGACCCGCGCCGCTTCGGCTTCATGAACCTCGCGCAGGAGGCCGCGCTCGACGCGCACCCCTATTTCGCCGGGCTGGGGGTGGAGCCGGTCGCGGGGGCGTTGACGGCGCAGGGCCTCGCGGCGGCGCTTCGAGGCAAGCGCACCCCGCTGAAGGCGGCGCTGCTCGACCAGCGGGTGATCGCCGGGCTCGGCAACATCTATGTGTGCGAGGCGCTGTGGCGGGCGCGGCTGTCGCCGCTGCGGCTCGCCGGCACGCTCGCGAACTCCAGCGGCGGCCCCAATGCGCGCACGAAAATCCTCGTCACATCGATCGTCAACGTCATCGCGGAGGCGATCGAGGCGGGCGGCTCGTCGCTGCGCGACTATGTGACGGCGGACGGCTCGCTGGGCCGTTTCCAGCACAATTTCGCGGTCTATGGGCGGGAGGGCGACCCCTGCCCCCGCATCGAGTGCGGCGGCGTGATCGAGCGGTTCGCGCAAGGGGGGCGCTCCACGTTCCATTGTCCGCGCTGCCAGCGCTGACGGGATCAGCCGGGCAGGAGCCTGTTGACGGTGAGCGCGGCCAGCGCGCCGGCCGCCGCACCCGCGAGCGCGCTGAAGATGGCGAAGATGGGCAGGGCCCCGCCCGCGAGGCCGCCGACGATGGCGCCGATCCACGCCCCGTTCCGGGTATTCACGCGCGCCTTCCGGTCGGCGAAGAACCACACGGGGGGGCCGAGCAGCGCGGCGATGACGAAGCCGAGGAAGAAGGCCGTCGTCAGCACGACGACGAAACCGTCCGGCAGCCGGGAGAGGAAGCCGGCGACGGTCCAGGCGTCGGAATTGGCCGCCTCCTCGATTGCCGCCATGACGGGGGCGAGAAGGGCCGAGACAAGCAGAAGCCCGTAGACCGCCGCCGAAAGGCCGCCCACCAGCGCCCGCGCGAGGGCGCGGCCCAGCGGCAGGCGGACGGGGGGAAGGCGGCCGGGCGGAAGGCGGCCGGGCGGAGGGGGCGTCACGGCGCGGCCGGCAGGCGCATGGTGAAGGTCGCGCCCTTGCCCGGCGGCGACTTCACGCTCAGCGTGCCGCCGTGGCGCAGCACCACCTTGTGGCAGAAGGCGAGCCCCACGCCGGTGCCGTTGCCCACCTTCTTGGTGGTGAAGAACGGCTCGAAGATGCGGTGGCGGATCGCCTCGGGGATGCCGGGGCCGTTGTCGCGCACGTCGACCAGCACCTCGTTGCGGCGGGCGTCGAAGTTGGTGCGCAGCTTGAGGCGCCCCTCGCGGCCGCGCTCGCGCACCGCGTTCTCCGCGTTGACGAGGAGGTTGATGATCACCTGGGCGAGTTGGTCCGGGTCGGCCGAGATCGTCGGCAGGTCGGGCGCGAGCTCGGTCTTGATCCGCGCGTCGGCGACGTTGAGGCCGTAGCCGAAGACGTCGAGCGCCGTCTCGATGATCTCGTTGACGGAGGACGGCTCGCGCTGCATCGGCCGCTCGTGCGCCATGGCGAGGAAGGTCCGCACGATCTTGGCGCAGCGGTCGGCGGCCTGGCTGATGCGGGCGAGGTGGCTGCGGGCGAGCGGATCGGCGAGTTCCATCTGCTCCAGCATCAGGGTGTAGCCCACGACGACGGACAGCGGATTGTTGATCTCGTGCGCCACCACCGCGAGGAGTTCGCCCAGCGCGCTGAGCTTTTCGTTCTGGTGGGCGATCTCGCGCTGGCGGGCGAGCTCCGCCTCGGTGTCGAGCTGCTGGGTGATGTCGCGCGTGGACGAGACGATCACCGGCTCGCCCTTGTACTCGATGACGCGGGCCGAGGTGAGGCCGTGCATGATGGAGCCGTCGCGCCGCTTGAAGCGCACCGGATAGTCGTTGAGGACGCCGGTGGGCAGCAGCGCGTCGAGGTAGCGGGCGCGGTCGGCCGGATCGAGGAAGAATTCCAGCGTCGACTTGATGTTGCCGAAGCGCTCGCGCGAGGCGGGCGGGAAATAGAGGATCTCGCCCTTGTCGATGGTGCTGACGAGGAAGGTGGTGGGCGAGGCTTCCACGATGGTGCGCACCAGGCGGTCCGCTTCGTGGGCGAGCGCGGCGTTCTCGTGCGCGCTCGCGGCGTTGGCGCGGGCCTCGGTCACGTCGATCAAGGTGACGATGTGGCCGCCGAGCCCGGTCCGGCTGGCGCTGGCGTAGAGGACGCGGCCCCTGGCGGTGGCGAACTCCTGCGGCGTGGCGCCGGGTTCGGCGAGGCGGGCGAGCGCCGCCGCGGCCGCCCGGTTGCCGTTCGCGCCGAGCCGGCCGAGCGTGGCCTCGAGCGGCTCGGAGGGGTCCGGCGGCGCCGTGCCGGCGAACAGGAGATCGAAGAAGCGCCGGTTGGCGAGGACGAAGCGGCCCGCCCGGTCGTGCAGGGCGATAGCGACGTCGAGCGCGTCCACCGCGTCGTCGAGCAGTTTCAGCGCCGGGTCGATGGGGGTCTGGCGCCCCGCCGGCAGCGCGCTGCCGAGGAGGAGCGCGCCGAAACAGCGCTCGCCCGCCGGGCCGGGGGTGTGAGCGAGCGCCCAGCGCCGGCCCGCCCGGTCGGTGGCGGCGACGAGCCCGCCCGGCGCGCGCCCGGCGGCCAGCGCGTCGGCGCGCGTGGCGAGCGCCTCGCCGTCCGCTCGCTGCCACAGCGCGAAATGGCCGAGGGCGGCGGAAAGGTGCGCCGTCTCGCCCCCCTCCCCCGCCTCGTCCCCGTGCCC
>JAUIJH010000222.1 GCA_030431335.1 Alphaproteobacteria bacterium | reverse complement strand
TCAGCCCGATCTTGGCGCCACCGTGCACGAAAGCCTTGCGGATGCGCGCGTTGAGCACGGCCGCGTCCCAGCGCGGGTTGGCACCGACGATGAGGATCGCGTCCGCCTGCTCGATGCCCTCGATGGTGGGGTTGAAGAGGTAGGTGGCGCGGCCGAGCGCCGGATCGAGCGGCGCTCCGTCCTCGCGGCAGTCCACCGACCTGACGCCGAGCCGGCTCATCAGGTCCTTGAGCGCGAACATCTCCTCGGCCGTGGCGAGGCCGCCGGCGACGGCACCGATCTTGTCCGGGTTCTTGTTGGCCACGGCCGCCTTGACGGCCGCGAACGCTTCGCGCCAGCTCGCCGGCTGGAGGCGGCCGTCGACACGCACATACGGCCGGTCGAGCCGCTGCGTGCCGAGCCCGTCCCAGATGAAGCGCGTCTTGTCGGAGATCCACTCCTCGTTCACCGCCTCGTTGAGGCGGGGCAGGATGCGCATCACGTCGCGCCCGCGCACGTCGACCCGGATGTTGGATCCGACGGCGTCCATCGCGTCGATGGTCTCGGTCTTGGTGAGTTCCCAGGGGCGGGCCTGGAAGGCATAAGGCTTGGAGGTGAGCGCGCCCACCGGGCAAAGGTCGATCACGTTGCCCTGCAGCTCGGAGCCCATCGCGCTCTCGAGATAGGTGGTGATCTCCATGTCCTCGCCGCGGCCGATGGCGCCGAGGTCCGGCACGCCGGCCACCTCGGTGACGAAACGGATGCACCGCGTGCAATGAATGCAGCGGTTCATGATCGTCTTGACCAGCGGGCCGATATATTTGTCCTCGACGGCGCGCTTGTTCTCCCAATAGCGCGTGCCGGAGACACCGTAGGCCATCGCCTGGTCCTGCAGGTCGCACTCGCCGCCCTGGTCGCAGATCGGGCAGTCCAGCGGGTGGTTGATGAGCAGGAACTCCATCACCCCCTCGCGCGCCTTCTTCACGAATTCGGTGCGCGTGTTGACGGCGGGCGGCGAGCCGTCGCGGCCCGGGCGCAGATCCTTGACGCCCATGGCGCAGCTGGCGACGGGCTTGGGCGGGCCGCCCACCACCTGCACCAGGCACATGCGGCAGTTGCCCGCGATGGACAGCCGCTCGTGGAAGCAGAAGCGCGGGATCTCGGCTCCCGCCGCCTCGCAAGCCTGCAGGAGCGTGTAGTGATCGGGCACCTCGATCTCGGCGCCATCGATGATGAGCTTCGTCATACTCCAAGCCTCTGCGCGGACGTGTGTGGCGCCATCAGGCGCCGGGCGGGCGAACGGCCCCCCCCGTTGAAGACAATATTCGGGAGCGAAGAGCAACGCCGGGCGGGCCGTGACCGGCCACCGATCGCGTCAAGGGCGCGGCCCTGCGCAAGCTTCGCCCTGTCGCGGCCCTTCGCGGCTGACACCAAGCCCATCACATGCCCTTCCACCGCCGTCCGGCGCATGCCGACACACGCCCCCGACTTCGCAACCTCGGCGCGCGGCGCATCGATCCCGCGCCCACACGGGCTTGAAGCTATAACACTTATCAATCGCAAAGTCGGCTTCATGTGCGCGCTGTCGGCCCTCGGCTTCCGGTCCATGTCGCCGCGCCTTCCCGATGGCGCGGCAGCGGTCGCGTGAATTTATTCGGCGGCTGTTTCGCCTGCGGCCAGCACCTTGCCGTAGGCGGCGAATAGGTCCGACAGCAAGATCCCGTTGATGCGCATCCCCGCCGTCTGCGCATTGGAGATGTCCACGTTGGACATGTTCACGTTGCGGAAGGTGGCGTTGGACACGTTGGCATCCTCGATCGCCGCGTTCGACAGGTTCACCTTGCCGAACCGCGTCACCGAGAGGTTGACGTTGTCGAACCGCGAATTGGACATGTTCACGTTGTCGAAAACCGCGTTGGTGACGATCGAATCGGTCACCTTCAGCGGCTCTCTCGTGTTGGCGATCGCGGTCACGGGCCCCTCCTATTCCGCCGCGACGGCGACGGCCTGCCCCTGGTGATAGGCGGTGATCCGGCGCTCGATTTCGGGACGGAAGTGGCGCAGGAGACCCTGGATCGGCCAGGCCGCGGCATCGCCAAGCGCGCAGATGGTGTGGCCCTCCACCTGCTTGGTGACCTGGTAGAGCGCGTCGATCTCGCGCATCTGGGCGCGGCCCTCGACGAGGCGCTCCATCACGCGCCACATCCACCCGGTGCCCTCGCGGCAGGGGGTGCACTGGCCGCAGCTCTCGTGCTTGTAGAAGTGCGCCAGCCGGGCGATCGCCTTCACGATGTCGGTGGACTTGTCCATCACGATCACCGCCGCCGTGCCGAGGCCCGATTTCTTGTCGCGCAGGGTGTCGAAATCCATGAAGAGATCGTCGCACTCCCAGTGCGGGATCAGCGGCACGGACGAGCCGCCCGGAATGACCGCGAGCAGGTTGTCCCACCCGCCGCGCACGCCGCCGCAATGCTTTTCGATCAGTTCGCGGAAGGTGATGCCCATCTCCTCTTCCACCGTGCAGGGCTCTTCCACGTGGCCGGAGATGCAGAAAAGCTTGGTGCCGGTGTTGTTGGGCCGGCCGAGGTTGGCGAACCAGGAACCGCCGCGGCGCATGATCTCCGGCACGACGGCGATGGTCTCGACGTTGTTGACCGTGGTCGGCGCGCCGTAGACGCCCATGTTGGCCGGGAACGGCGGCTTCAGGCGGGGCATGCCCTTCTTGCCTTCCAGGCTCTCCAGCAGCGCCGTCTCCTCGCCGCAGATATAGGCGCCGGCGCCGTGGTGGACGACGATGTCGAAGTCCCACCCGTGCACGTTGTCCTTGCCGATCAGCTTGGCGTCGTAGGCTTGCTGCACGGCCGCTTCCAGGTGGTAGCGCTCGCGCATGTACTCGCCGCGCACGTAGATGAAGCAGTGGTGCGCATCCATCGCCATGCCGGAAATCAGGCACCCCTCGATCAGGAGCTGCGGGTCGTGCCGCATGATCTCCCGGTCCTTGCAGGTGCCCGGCTCCGATTCGTCCGCATTGACGACGAGATAGTGCGGCCGGCCGTCGGTCGCCTTGGGCATGAAGCTCATCTTCAGCCCGGTCGGGAAGCCGGCGCCGCCGCGCCCGCGCAGGCCCGACGCCTTCAGCTGCTCGATGACGAAATCACGCCCCTTGTCGATGAAGGTCTTGGTATCGGACCACTGGCCGCGCTTCTTCGCAGCCTCGAGCGACCAATCCTCGAAGCCGTAGAGGTTGGTGAAAATCCGGTCCTTATCGCTCAGCATGATCTCACAACCCTTGCCCCCGGCGCCTTACGACGCATCGTCTTGCTTGCCGTCCAGCAACGCTCGCGCCTGCTCCACCCAGCGTTCCCGATCGATGCGACCCTTGAAGGTGAGATAGCCGCTCACCCAGTCCTTGTGCGGCTGATCCCAAGCCGCGATCTGGGAAAATTTGTAGATGCCGAGCTGGTGCAGCCGCTTTTCCAGCACCCGTCCGATGCCCGAGATCTTCTGCAGATCGTCCGGCTCGCCGGCTTCCTCGGGCGTCAGGGCGGGCGGGCGCGCGCCCGATGCATCGGCGCGCTCGACGGCCGCGGTGTCGAGCCCCGCGTTCTCGTCGACGTCCTGCGAGGGCGCCTCGGTGCCATCGTCCACGTCGCCTTCGGCCGTCGCTTCGGCGGCGTTCGCGCCGTCGTCGGCACTGGCCGCTTCCGGCTTTGCCTCCTGGGGCGGCGCTTCTTGTCCACCCGTGGGCGCCGTATCGCTCTCCGCCGGCGGCTCGGCCGTGGCGCTCGCACCGCCGGCCGGCGGCTCGGAGCGGGACGCCTCGGCCTCGGAGCGGTCCGAGCTGTCGGGGCTGGCCGCCTGCTCTTCCTTGGCGGCCGGCGTCGCGGGATCCTCGCCCGCGTTCTTTTCGGTGCCGAGGTGCTCATCGCCGCTCTCGTGACGCGGCGAGGTGTCGGCCGGCGCCTTCAGCGTCGTCGCGCCCGACAACGGCTCGGAGACGCGCCGCGCCGACTGCGGGCCAGGCTTGGGCCGCGCGCCGGACGCGAAGGTGTCGAGCAGCGCGTTGAAGCTGTCGACCGTCAGATCCTCATAGGTTTCCGAGCCGATCTGGACCATCGGCGCATTCACGCAGGCGCCGGCGCATTCCACCTCTTCCCACGAAAACCGGCCGTCGGCGGACAGCTCGAAGGCGTGCGCGGCGATGCGCTTCTTGCAGATCGCGATCAGCTCCTCCGAGCCGCGCAGCATGCACGGCGTCGTGCCGCACACGTTGACGTGGGCGACGGTGCCCACCGGCTTCAGCTGGAACATCGTATAGAAGGTCGCGACTTCCAGGACGCGGATATACGGCATCTCCAGCATATCGGCGACGAGGCGGATGGCCGGCTCGGGCAGCCAGCCGGCATGCTGCTCCTGGGCCCGCCACAGGATCGGGATCACCGCGCTTGCCTGACGGCCTACGGGATAGTCCGCGATCTTCCTCTTCGCCCAGGCGAGATTGTCGGGCGTGAAGGAAAAGGATTCGGGCTGTTCGTCGGCAAGACGCCTTACGGCCATTCTCTAGGCTCCAAATCGGCTTCGACAGGCGGCCACCACGGGCACCGTGGTTGCCATAAAAGCTGCGCCGCGGCCATGTGCCCGGCGCGATCGTCCCGCGGAAAGGGGTTTTTTGTGCGCGTCCACCGTGGCTACCGATCCACTTCGCCGAACACGATGTCGAGCGAGCCAAGGATCGCCGAGACGTCCGCCAGCATGTGCCCCTCGCAGATATTGTCCATCGCCTGCAGGTGGGCGAAGCCCGGCGCCTTGATCTTGCAGCGATAGGGCTTGTTGGTGCCGTCGGAGACGAGATAGACGCCGAACTCGCCCTTGGGCGCCTCCACCGCGCAATACACCTCCCCTGCGGGCACGTGATAGCCCTCGGTGTAGAGCTTGAAGTGATGGATGAGCGCTTCCATCGACCGCTTCATCTCGGCCCGCTTGGGCGGGGCCACCTTGCCGTCGAGCGTGTTGACGGGCCCGGGCGTGGCGCGCAGCTTGTCGATCGCCTGGCGCATGATCGACACGGACTGGCGCATCTCCTCCATGCGGATGAGGTAGCGGTCGTAGCAGTCGCCGTTCTTGCCGATGGGGATCTGGAACTCGAATTCCTCGTAGCACTCGTAGGGCTGCGATTTGCGAAGGTCCCAGGCCGCGCCCGAACCGCGCACCATCACGCCGGAAAAGCCCCAGGCCCAGCATTCGTCGAGGCTCACGACGCCGATATCGACGTTGCGCTGCTTGAAGATGCGGTTGCCGGTGATCAGCGTGTCGAGATCGTCCACCACCTTGAGGAAGGGGTCGCAGAACGCCTCGATGTCGTCGATCAGGCCGGCCGGCAGGTCCTGGTGCACGCCGCCGGGGCGGAAATAGTTGGCGTGCAGGCGCGCCCCGCAGGCGCGCTCGTAGAACATCATCAGCTTCTCGCGCTCTTCGAAGCCCCACAGCGGCGGGGTGAGCGCGCCCACGTCGAGCGCCTGGGTGGTGATGTTGAGGAGATGCGACAGAAGCCGCCCGATCTCGCAATAAAGCACGCGGATCAGCTGCGCGCGCTTCGGGATGGCGATGCCCAGGAGCTGCTCCACCGCGAGCGCGAAGGCGTGCTCCTGGTTCATCGGCGCCACATAGTCGAGCCGATCGAAATAGGGCACGGCCTGCATGTAGGTCTTGTGCTCGATCAGCTTTTCGGTGCCGCGGTGCAACAGGCCGATGTGCGGGTCCACCCGCGTCACGATCTCGCCGTCGAGCTCCAGCACCAGGCGCAGCACGCCGTGCGCGGCCGGATGCTGCGGGCCGAAATTGATGTTGAAGTTGCGGACCTGGCGTTCGTCCGATCCCGCGTCAGTCGTGTTGAGCTGTTGCATGGAACCCTACTCGCCCTTTGCCATCGCCATCAGTTCCGCGCCGGTGAGCTTCGTCGTCTCGCCGGCGAAGGCGTAGTGACGGGGCTTCTCATCGACGAAGATCTCGGTCGTCAGCCCGCCCGCGGGCGGCTCGTCCAGCGTGAAGGCCGCCAGCTCGGTGAAGGAGCCGTCGTTGGCGTGCCAGGCCAGCAGCGTCCCGCACTTGGCGCACGAGGTGCGGTGGGCCCATTCGGACGAATCGTACCGGTTGACCGGCGCACCGTCGGCAAACTCCAGGTCCTTCACGTCCACCGCCATGAACGGGCCAGCCGCCATCTTGCGGCACACGCCGCAATGGCAAACGCCGATCTCGTCCTTCACCACCGTCGCCGTGTAGGTGACCGCGCCGCACACGCAGCGGCCGGAGCGTCGTGCTGCCGCCATCGTCAACTCGCCTTTTCGTCGCCGGGGAGCACGTAGTCGGTGCCTTCCCAAGGGGAGAGAAAATCGAAATCGCGGAACTGCTGGGCGAGGCGCACGGGCTCGTAGATGACGCGCTTGGCTTCATCGTCGTAGCGCACCTCGACGAACCCGGTCAGCGGGAAGTCCTTGCGCAGCGGGTGCCCGTCGAAGCCGTAGTCGGTGAGAATGCGGCGAAGGTCGGGGTGATTGGAGAACAGGACGCCGTAGAGATCGTAGGCTTCGCGCTCGTACCAGTCGGCCGCCGGGAACAGGCCCGACAGCGAGGGAACGGGCGTCATCTCGTCGGTGGTCACCTTGAGACGCACGCGCGTGTTCTGAACCGGCGCCAGGAAATGGTAGACGACGTCGAACCGCTCGGCCCGCGCCGGCCAGTCCACCGCGCACAGATCCACCAGGTTGACGAAGCCGGCGCGCGGATCGTCGCGCAGGAAGCGGATGAAATCGACGATGCCCTCGCGCTCCACCTCGATGGTGAGCTGGCCGAAGGTGATGGAATGGCCTTTCACCAGGTCGGGCTTGGCGGCGCTCGCCATCTCGACGAGTTCGACGAGCGCGTCTGTGTCGGGGATGAAGGCCATGTCAGCGCTCGATCGTGCCGGTGCGGCGGATTTTCTTCTGCAGCAGGAGGACACCGTATAGCAGCGCCTCGGCCGACGGCGGGCAGCCGGGCACATAAATGTCCACCGGCACCACCCGGTCGCAGCCCCGCACCACCGAATAGGAATAGTGGTAGTAGCCGCCGCCGTTGGCGCACGAGCCCATGGAGATGACATAGCGCGGCTCGGGCATCTGGTCGTAGACCTTGCGCAGCGCCGGGGCCATCTTGTTGGTCAACGTTCCCGCCACGATCATCACGTCCGACTGGCGTGGGGACGCGCGCGGGGCGAAGCCGAACCGCTCCGCGTCGTAGCGCGGCATCGACAGCTGCATCATCTCGACGGCGCAGCAGGCGAGCCCGAACGTCATCCACATCAGCGAGCCGGTGCGCGACCACTG
>JAUIJH010000025.1 GCA_030431335.1 Alphaproteobacteria bacterium | reverse complement strand
GTCGTAGGGGGCGATGACTTCCGCGAGGAACGCCATAAGGAGCGCGCCGCCGACGAGGACGGTGGCGGCGATGGCGGCGGGCGGCATCGCCGGCAGGCGCCGCGGCGCGGGGACGCTTTGCGGCAGCTCAGACATAACGGATCCTCGGGTCGAGGCGGGCGTAGAGAAGGTCGGTGAGGAAGCTCACCACCAGCACGATGGTGGCGAAGAGGAGCATCACCGCCTGGATCATGGTGAAGTCGCGGTAGAAGATGGAATCGACCGCGAGCCGGCCGAGACCGGGGATCGAGAACACCACCTCGACCGTGGCGGCACCGGCGAGGAGGTGGCCCATCTGAAGCCCCGTCACGGTGACGACGGGGAGGAGCGCGTTGCGCAGCGCGTGGCGGTAGACGACGCGGCGGCGGGTGAGGCCCTTGCTGACGGCCATCACCACGTAGTCCTCGCCCAGCACCTCCAGCACCGAGGCGCGGACCTGGCGGATGATGACGCCGGTCATCGCCGAGGCGAGCGCGGTGGCCGGCATCAGCATCAGGAGGATGGAGCGGACCGGATCCTCCCACAGCGGCACGTAGCCCGACGGCGGCAGCCATTTGAGGTGCACCGAGAACAGCAGGATCAGCATGATGCCGAACCAGAAGCCGGGGATCGCGATGCCGCCGAGCGCCAGCACCGTGCCGGCGGTGTCGGCGGGGCGGCCGCGGTGGGTGGCGGCCATCACGCCGACGGGAATGCCGATGGCGACGGAGATGATGAGCGCCATCACGGCGAGCTGGAAGGTGGGGCCGGCGCGTTGCAGGAGGGCCGGGCCGATCGGCTCGTTGGTGCGCAGCGAGATGCCGAAATCGCCCGTCAGCACGCCGCCGATCCACTGGAGGTAACGCACGATGAGCGGCTGGTTGAGGCCGAGCTCCTCGCGCAGCGCGGCGTAGCGCTTGGGGTCGAGCCCGCCCTCTTCGCCGAGCAGCGCCGCGGCCGTGTCGCCGGGCAGCACGAAGACGATGATGAAGGAGATGATGCTGACCAGGAAGAGGACGACGAGAGCCGTCAGCGCCCGGCGGCGGAGGTAATTCGCCATCAACGCGTGCCTTGGTTGTCCGCCGCGGGGTGCGGTCGGCGGGGTCCGGGCCGGTGCTTGGACCGGCCCGATGGTGTCGTTCGCGAGCGGGGTGGGACGCCTGACGCGTCAGTCCTCTTTCCAGACCTTGCCCATGCCGGTGCCGCCCGACGATTCGATGCCGTGCAGCTTGGCCGAGTAGGCGAGGAAGGTCGGGATGCGGTAGCCGACGACGTGGTAGGCGTCGTCCATCATGAGCGTCTGCATGCGCTTGTAGATCGCGGCGCGCTCCTCGACGGTGCTTGCCGCCGCGGCTTCGTCCCAGAGCTTGTCGACCTCGGGGTTGGAGTAGCCGGCCCAGTTGGAGGACGAGCCCGTCTTGGTCTGCTCGCGCAGGAGCGGCTCGATGTTGGCGGTGTTGCCGTGCGACAGGGCCTCGAAGTTGCCGGTGCGGCCGGAGTCCACCCAGGGGGTGCGGTCCATCAGGTTGATCTTGAGGTTGATGCCGACCTCCGACAGCATGCCCTGCATGATCTCGAGCGGCTGCACGTCGCTGGGGCGGTTGATGACCTTGACCTCGAGGTCGATGCCGTCCGCATGGCCGGCCTCGGCGAGGAGGGCCTTCGCCTTCTCCGGGTCGTAGGTGTAGTGGGGCAGGCTCTCGTCATAGCCTGGCACGCCGGGATACCAGCCCCAGAAATACTGCGGCTCGGCATCGCCGAAGCCCATCACCGCCGCCATCGCCTCGCGGTTCAGCGCGTACTGGACGGCCTGGCGCAGCCGCGCGTCGGTGGCGAAGGGCGACTTCGAGACCTCCTTGGAGGTGATGTAGAAGCTCGGATAGCCGCGGTCGGTGTAGGGGATGCGGTAGAGCTCGATGGCCGGGTCGTTCATCAGCGTCTTGATGTCCTGCGGCAGCGGCTCGGTGACGTCGACGGTTCCCGCGCGCAATTCCAGCGTCGAGACCGAGCGGTCCGGCATGAAGCGGATGACGAGCTTGTCGGCGTAGGGGAGTGGCGCGCCGTCGCTGCCCGCGTCCCAATAGTCGGCGAACTTTTCCGCGATGATGCGGTCGTCGGTGCGGAACTCGGTGAGCTTGAAGGGGCCGCTGCCGACGGGTGCGCGGCCGAACGCCTCGTCGCCCATCTCTTCCACGGCCTTTTGCGAGACCATGTAGACGTTGGCGGGATTGGCCGGCGAGAACTGCAGGTCGAACAGCGGCTGCGCGGTGGAGAATTTCAGGCGCAGCGTGTGGTCGTCCACCACGGCGATGTCGGTGAGGTCCTCCACGGAGAGCTTGCGGGTGGACTGCTCGCTGTCGCGGGCACGCTCGAGGTTCCATTTGACGAGGCCGGCGGTGAGCGGCGAGCCGTCGTGGAAGGTGACGTCGCTGCGCAGCTTCACCTCGATCTCGCTCTCGTCCTCGCCGAGGTAGGTGAAGCTTTCGGCCAGTGCCGGGCTGATCGCGTAGGTGTCGGACTTGGATGCCGGCGGCGTGTAGTCGAACAGGGAATCGAACAGGTTCGGCCAGACCACGGTGGTCACGGCGCTCGACAGGTGCGGGTCGAGCGAGGGGACCGCGATCCACTCGGCCTGGGTGATCGTGCCGCCGCGGGTGACGTCGGCGGCGCGCGCCGCGGGGGCGAGACAGACGGCGGCGATCGCCACGGCCGCGATGGCGCGGGAGAGCGGGAGCCGTGTGAATCGGAACAAAGTATCGGGCCTCGTCATGGAGTTCCTCCGGATTGTTTTTTGCCCGGTTGCGGCGTTGCCGGCCGGGAGGTCGATCAGCTCGAACGGGTGAGCGCCGGCTGTTCGATACCCCAGAATGACATCCGAAGACTTGAGTCTGTCAATAATTGATCTTAAATCAATGGAGTGTATCCCTTGCTTTGAATGGCATAACCATCCGCCTGTACATCCGAAGGTTTAAGCAATGCCCTTCAATATTGATTTAAGATCAACATTCCCGGAATCGCGGTGAAGAACGGGTTTCTCGACGCCGACGAGGCGGCACGGCGGCTCAACGTCAAGAAGGCGACGCTGTACGCCTATGTCAGCCGCGGAATGCTGCGCCGGTGGCGGGTGGACGGCGGCTCGGCGAGCTGCTTCGACGCGCTGGAGGTGGAGCGGCTGGCCGAACGGGGCCGCAAGGGGCGCAGGGCGGAGCGTGCTTCGCCGCTGTTCCAGTCGGCCATCACCTATATCGACGAGAGCGGCTTCTACTATCGCGGCCGCAACGCGTGCGAGGTGGTCGGGTGGCGCTACGAGGACGTGGCGCGCCTCCTGTGGGACGACACCCTGACGACGGATGCCCGCTTCCTGCCGGACGCCGAGGTCGCGGCGGTGCTGCGTGCCGCCGGAGAGCACCTGCCGGAGGAGACGCTGCCGTTCGACCGGGTGAAGGCGATGCTGCCGATCGCCGCCACGCTCGACCCGATGCGGCACGATCTCACGATGCCCTCGCTCCTTTCGCGCGCGGCGCGGGTGGTGGCGACGCTGATCGAGCCGATGGCCGTCGTCGCCCCCGAGGCCGCGCTGCCCGCGGATGCCGAACGGCTCGAATTCGCCGCGCGGCTGTGGTCGCGCCTCAGCCGGGAAGCGGCGACCGACCAGCTTCTCGCCATCGTCAACACCACGCTCATCCTGGTGGCCGACGCGGACGTCACCTCGCCGACGACGATGGCCGCCCGGCTGGGCGCCTCGGTCCATGCCGATCTCTACTCGGTTCTCGCCACGGCGATGCACTGCAGCGGCGGCGCGGTCCAGTCGGCGTCGTCGCTTGCCATCGAGAGCTATCTCGAGGGGCTGGCGCAGAAATCGAGCATCGGTCACTTCGTCGGCGAGCGGCTGCGGCAGGGGGAGGGCCTGCCGGGGTTCGGCCACTCGCGCTTTCCTGGCGGCGACCCGCGGGCGCGGGTGATCCTGGACCAGTTGCGCCAGGTCACCTCGCAGGGGCAAAGGGTGGAGCGGTTGGCCGAATTCCTCGACGTCCAGGCGCGCCGGGGCGTGCCGCCGCCCAACATCGGCTTCGCCATCGCGGCGCTGGTCTATGTCGCGGGAATGGTGCGCGGGTCGGGCGACCTGATCTTCGCGATGGGCCGGACGGCGGGGTGGATCGCCCATGCGATCGAGCAGTACGCCCTGCCCACGGAGCCGCCCCGGTCGCCGTCGATCTATGTCGGGCGGCTGCCGGAGGCGCGCAACCGGGCCGGCCATCCGGCGCGGCGCGGTGGTGACGAGACGATGTTCCCGCTGCCCGGCCCCGGCCGGCGCGACTGATGACCGACGCGACACGCCCCGCGCTGCCCGTGCGCGCCAAGGCCGCCACCCGATCCGGCTTCGCCAGCAACGCGCCGCCCGCCAACCGGCTTTGATGTCAGCCTTGTGAATCCAATCGACCTCGGACTGCGCTTCGTGTTGGAGGTGGCCTCGCTGGGGGGGGATCGGCTGGGCGGCCTGGCAGGCGGTGCCGCCGCCCTGGCAGTGGGGGCCGGCGGTCGCCGCGCCTTTGGCCGCGGCCGTTGCGTGGGGGGTGTTCGCCGTGCCCGACGATCCGAGTCGGTCGGGGCGGGCGCCGGTTCCCGTGCCGGGGTGGGCGAGGTTGGCGATCGAGGCGACGATACTGGGGGCCGGCGTGGCCGGCTTTGCGCTGAGCGGACACCCAGCGATCGCGACGGTATTGGCAATCCTGCTGATCGCCCACTATGGATTATCCTACCGACGGGTCGTGTGGCTCATCGGGCGATGAGCATTCCTGCGCGCAGGTTCGCCGCAACATTCGAGGCAATCATTTGCGAAGCTCATCGTGTTCGGTTCTGGCGGCTGTCGTTGGAGCAAGTCTCGCGGCCGTGCCATCGACGGCCTTCGCGGAAGATCTTCTGATCGAAAACGTCACCGTCATTTCCGGCGAGCGGGACATGCCGCTGGCGGATGCGAACGTGCTCGTCCGGGACGGCCGCATCGTCACCTTGGCGGCCAATGCGGACGCCGGCGCCGAAACGACCATCGATGGGACCGGCAAGTTTCTCATCCCCGGCCTGATCGACAGCCACGTGCATCTGTACCACGCGACCGGCCTGAAGCGCAGGTACACCGATGAATTCGACCGCATCTACGACGGGTTCCTCGATCAACTGCCGAGATCGTTGCTTTATTTCGGCTACACCTCCGTCATCGAACTGAACGCAAGTCCCGCCGCCAACGAGCGCTTCGCCGAGGCGCCGCTCCATCCGCGCCTGTTTCATTGCGGGCATGGCCTGGTGCTGAGCGACGGGTTCATGTCGCTCGACTTTTCGCCGGAAGATTTCAAGGCGCGCTTTCCGCACTTCCTCTATGACAACCATGGCGGATCGACCCTGCCGGACGATGTCGACCCGGCGGATCATGCGCCCCAAGCCGTCGTCCGCCGTCTCCAGGACGAGGGCGCGATCTGCATCAAGCTCTACTATGAAGAGGCGCTGTGGATGCCGGGCGGTCCGCCGCCGTTCTCGCTCCCGTCGGTCGCGATCGTCCGCGAGGTGGTGGCGGCGGCCCATGAGGCGGGCATGCCGGTGCTTCTACATGCGACGACGCCGGACGGGCACCGGTTCGCCCTCGAGGCCGGCGTCGATATTCTTGCCCATGGGCTGTGGGAATGGCCGGGGACGTCCTACGCGGTGGAAACCGTGCCGCCTCCGATCCAGGCGGTGGCGGACGTGGTCGCGGGGTCGGCGATCGCGGTTCAGCCGACCATGCGCACGATCCGAAACACCGAATCGATGTTCGATCCGCAAATCCTCGGCGATCCGCGGCTCCCGTCCGTTCTGACGGCGGCGCACATCGACTATCTGAACGGGCCGGCCCAGGTTCAGCGAGACGGGTTCCTCGACTTCTTTGGCGACCTGATCGTGGAAGGCGGGGATCCGGAGGCGGTTGCCGAACACCTGCGCACCTTCAATCGTCGATATGAGCGGCTGATCGGCGAGATGGCCGCAAACGGGGCCAACCTGCTGTTTGCCACCGATACCACCGTCGGCGGGTTCGGCTGGGGCAATGCGCCAGGGCTGAACGGCTACCTCGAAATGCGCGGTTGGCAAGCCGCGGGCATTCCATTGCGGACCATCTTCGAGGCGGCGACGATCCGCAATGCGGAGGCCTTCGGCCTCGCCGGCGAGGTAGGCCGCGTCGCTCCGGGCCTGCGCGCGGACCTGCTGCTGCTGACGGCCAATCCGCTGGAAACGCTGCAAGCCTATGACCGGATCGAAACGGTCGTCCTCGGGGGCGAGCCGATCCAGCGCGAGGAACTCTCGGCGCGCCGATCCAGCGCAAGACCTTAGCGGAACACGGCGGCGCGGGGCGCCGATACAGGGGGGATCAAATAATTCATGGCTATCCGATTGGATGACGGCAACAATTATTTCGAGGGCACCGGTCTTCCCGAAGTCATTTGGGCGCTGGGTGGTGCCGATACCGTTTACGGGGGCGGCGGCAACGACAAGATCCTCCTCGGCGAGGGTGGCGATTTCCGCCTCTTCCAAGATGGCGAGTATGGCTACGGCGGCGCCGGCAACGACACCATTCGCGGCCAGCAGGGCAACGACTTCATCAACGGCGATGAAGGCGACGACCGCCTGTTCGGCGACGATGGCAGCGACACCCTCAGCGGCAGCGAAGGCGACGACTACCTCGACGGCGGTGCCGGCGACGACGATCTGTTCGATGTCGACGGCGCGGACACGTTGATCGGCGGGGACGGCAACGACAACATCGTCGGCGACGGCGACGATCTGATCCGCGGCGGCAGCGGCAACGACACCATCAGTCTCGATGGACCCAACACCACCAACTTCGCCGGCGATGGCAACGACATCGTCTATGGGAGCGGCGGCGCAGACCGCATCCGGGGCGAGAAGGGGAGCGACGACCTCGATGGCGAGGGGGGCAACGATACCCTGTTGGGCGGAGAAGGCGGCGATACCCTCAACGGCAGCTACGGCAACGACCGACTGTTTGGCGACGGCGGCAAGGATCGGCTGATCGGCGGGGAGGGCCAGGACAGCATGACCGGAGGCGCGGGCTCGGACACGTTCCTGTTCGAGGGCGAGACCGGACGGGACCTGATCCACGACTTCGCCCTCGACCGCGACAAGATCGGCGTGAATGCGGATGGCGTCGAGGATTTCGACGACCTGATCATCCGGGAGAATGCCGACGGCGATGCCGTCATCTATCTCGATGGGGAGACCGGCGCGGGGGCCGACCGGGTGAGGCTGGTCGGCGTCGGGGCCGACGCGCTTTCGAGCGAGGACTTCCTCTTCGGCTTCTGACGCACTGAAGGGCGGGGCCGGCCGTCGCCGGTCCCACGGACGGAAGGTGATTTCGGCGTTGCGGCGGCCGCTTCAGGCCGACTCGAGGGCGTGGCAGGCGGCCCATCCGCCGCTCGCGAACGGCACGGCAGGCGGGTGGGTGCGGGCGCATTGCGGCATCGCGATGGGACAGCGCGGGTGGAAGGCGCATCCGGCCGGCGGGTCGAGCGGGCTCGGCACCTCGCCCGACAGGGGCGGGCGCTTCATGCCGATGGATTCGATGGTGGGCACCGCCTCGACCAGGGCGCGCGTATAGGGATGCCGCGGGGACGCGAACAGGTGCGCCTTGTCCTGCAATTCGATGAGGCGGCCGAGATACATCACGCCGACCCTGTCGGCCATGTGGTCGACCACCGCGAGATTGTGGCTGATGAACAGCATCGTCAGCCCATGCTCGCGCGCCAGGGTGCGCATGAGGTTGAGGATCTGCGCCTGGACCGACACGTCGAGCGCGGAGGTGGGCTCGTCGGCCACCAGAAAGCGCGGCCGGCTCGCGAGCGCGCGCGCAATGGCGATGCGCTGGCGCTGCCCGCCGGAGAACTCGTGCGGATACTTGCCCGCGTCGTCGGCGGACAGGCCCACAGCCTCGAGGAGGCGGGCCACCTCGTCGCGCATCGCCCGCCGTCCCGGCACGATGGAGAAGGCAAGCAGGGGGTCGCCGACGGTCTCGGCCACGCGCCAGCGGGGGTTGAGGCTGGCGTAGGGGTCCTGGAAGATCATCTGGACGGACTGGCGGGCGCGCGAGTCCGGGCCGCCCGCCCCCGCCTTCGCCACGGTGTGCCCGTCGAACGTGACTTCGCCGGCGGTCGGCTCGATTAATCCCGCGATCATCCGCGCGAGGGTGGACTTGCCGCAGCCCGATTCGCCGACGAGGCCGACCGTCTCTCCCGGCCGGATCGCGAACGAAACGTCCTCGACCGCGCGCACCACCTGTTTGCCCGTGCCGCTCAGCTTGCGGGTGAGCCATGTGGGCGAGACATCGAAGTAGCGGCTGAGGTTCTTCACCTCCATCACCGGGGCGACGGTGGGGGCGGGCGCGCCGGTCGCGGGAGCGGTCATCATGATGATCCTTCCGCGAAGCAGGCCACGGTGTGGGGCGCGCCGGGCTCGCCGCCGAGCGCTGGAACGGCGGTGGAGCAGATGGCCATCTTGCGGGCGCAGCGGGGGTGGAACGCGCAGCCCTGCGGCAGCGATCCGGCGCGCGGCATCGCGCCGCCGATCTGCGGCAGCATCTCCAGCCCGGCGCCGATCCGCGGGATCGAGGCGATCAGCCCGGCCGTATAGGGGTGTTTGGGCGCGTGGAGGACATCGGCCACCGGGCCGGCCTCGACCACGCGGCCGGCGTACATCACCACCACCTTGTCGGCGGCCTCCGCGATCACGCCCATGTCGTGGGTGACGAGCATCACGCCGGCGCCGATGTCGCGCGCCCGCGAGACCAGCAGCGCGATGATCTGCGCCTGGATCGACACGTCGAGCGCGGTGGTGGGCTCGTCGGCTATGAGGAGCTTGGGTTCGCCCGCCAGCGCCAGGGCGATGACGACGCGCTGGCGCATCCCGCCGGAAAACTCGTGCGGGTAGGACGACAGGCGGCTGGCGGGGGCAGGGATGCCGACCGCGCCGAGAAGCTCCGCAGCGCGCTCCCGCGCCGCGCGCTGCGACAGGCCGGCGTGGGTGCGGATGGTCTCGACGAGTTGGCGGCCGATGGTGAAGACCGGGTTGAGCGCGGTCAGCGGATCCTGGAACACCATGCCGATGGCGCGGCCGCGCAGGCGCCGCATCCGCTCCTCGCTCAAGGTGTCGATGCGGGTGCCGTCGAAGTGGATCTGCCCGCCGGTGCGTTGGAGCGGCGGCTCCATCAGCCCGGTGACGGCGGCGCCCGTCATCGACTTGCCGGCCCCCGATTCGCCGACGATGCCGACGATCTCGCCCGGCCCGATGCGCAGCGACACGTCCGACAGGATGGGCACCCGCCGGTCCCGGTCGACGAGGTCGACCGAAAGGCCGATCACATCGAGCACCGGAACGGGCAGGGGCGGGGGCGCGGCGGTCATCGCCCGCCCGCCGGGTGGAGCGCGAAGCCGGCCAGCACGATCGCCGCCAGCGCGGCGATGAAGAGACCGAACCCCGGCATCGACCCTGCCGCCAGGAGACCCAGCAGCGTGACCGAGACGGCGCCGGCGATGGTGCCGGCCAGAAGCCCCATGCTGGCCGCCGTCGCGGCGATGTCGGGGAACGGCTCCAGCATCAGCATGTTGATGTTGGGAACGACGAGGCCCATGGCGGAGATGAGGAACACCGTGGCGCCGGCGATCGCCCACGGCTCCTCCATCAGCCCGGCCGCGATCATCAGCACCGCCGCGAAGGCGACCGGCGCCATGCCGCGCAGCGCGCCGCGATAGGAGCCGATCCGCGCCGCCAGCCGGCCCGAGAGCACGGCGACGACGGAAAAGCCGATCAGCGCCGTGCCGACGACGAGGCTGTAGCCGAACGGCGACATGCCGGCGAGCTCGATGAAGACGAACGGGCTCCCCGCCATCATCGCCATGAACAGCGCGTTGGACGCGCTGCTCATGATCACCGTGGCGCGGTAGGCGGCCGAGCCGGCGAGCTCGGATAGGTGGGAGGCGAGACGGGTGCGTGCGGCGGGGGCCGTCCGCGTGCCGGGCAGGACCAGCCATGCGCCGCCGAGCGCGGCCGCCGACAAGATGGCGGCGACGGCGAAGGTCGCCCGCCAGTCGAGGAGCGCGAGGAGCACCGAGCCGATCAACGGGCTCGCGGCCGGGGCGGCGCCCATCGCGGCGCTGAGGATGGCCATCCGCTGGCGCGCGGCGGCGGGCGGCCAGCTCATCCGGATCGTGGCGCGCGCGGTGATGATGCCCGCCACCGACCCCGCGCCCTGGACGAAGCGCGCGCCGGTGAGCGTCGCCAGCCCGCCTGCCGCCGCGCAGCCGAGGCTGCCGACCACGAAGAGGCCGGCCGCCGCGGTGAGCACGTTGAGCCGGCCGAACCGGTCCGACAGGACGCCGAACAGGGCGAAACCGCAGCAGGTGCCGATGAGATAGGCCGTCAGCGTGGCCTGCATCCCCGCTTCGGAGGTGCCGAAATCGCTCGCCAGCCGCGGCAGGGCGGGCAGGTAGAGGAACGAGCCCATCGGCCCGGTGATGGCGAGCGCGCAGAGCGCCGGCATCAGCGCACGCGACGGGGTCGAAAGCGGCTCGGTCGGCGGGATCGCCGCCAGCGTCAAGCAGCCGCTCCGGCGACGGCGTGGGTGGCGCCGCCATGCTCGCGCACCGGCAGGCGGTTCTTGTAGAGCGCCCCGTCCTGCATGATCATCGACAGGTTCTCTCCCTGCCCATCGAGCAAGGCGATGTCTTCGAGCGGATTGCCGTCGACGGCGACGATGTCGGCCAGCGCCCCCGGCGCGATGGTGCCGAGCTCGCCGGGTTTCTGCAGGATCTCGGCGTTGACGCGGGTGGCCGAGCGCAACACGTCGATGGGCTTTTGCACCCGCGCGCGGATGACGAACTCGTGGCTCTGGGCGAACTCCATCTCGCCCATCAGGTCGGTGCCGAAGCCCATGCGCGTGCCGGCCGCCTCGCACAGCTCGAGCATCTTGACGCCGGCATCCACCACGTAGGCGAGCTTTTCCATGACGAACGGCGACAGGCCGAGCCCGCCGCCCTGCTCGAGCGTGGTCTCGTAGCAGACGAGCGTCGGCACCACGAAGGCGTTGCAGTCGCGCACGATGGCCGCCGTCTCGGCATCGATGAGGTTGCAGTGCTCGACCGTGCGCACGCCGTTCTTCACCGCACGGCTGACGGCGCGGGGACCGTAGGTGTGGGCGCAGACGTAGGAATCGCGCATCGCCGCTTCGTCGGCGGCAATGCGGATCTCCTCCTCGGAGAACTGATAGTCGTCGATCTCGTCGTTGGGCGAGCCGACGCCGCCGGAGGCCATCAGCTTGATGTGGTCGGCGCCGCGGCGCAGCTCGTCGCGCACGGCGATGCGCATCTCGTCCGGCCCGTCGACGATGCGGCAGAAGAAGTCGAGCCCGTTGGCGTTGCGGTCCGGAAAGCGGTTGGAATCGGCCTTGCGGCGGTGGTCGCCGTGGCCGCCGGTCTGGCTGAAGCCGGGACCGCCGATGAAGGCGCGCGGGCCGGGAATGTGGCCCTGGGCGATGGCGTCGCGCACACCGTAATCGGCGCCCGCCACGTCCCGCACGGTGGTGAAGCCGCGGTCGAGCATCCGCTTGATGCGCGGCAGGGCCTTGGCCATCATCAGCGTGAGCGGGCTGTCGTGGTTCTTGGTGGCCGACAGGTGGACCGCGAGCAGATGCACGTGCGCGTCGATCAGGCCGGGCAGGATCGTCTTGCCGGCCGCGTCCACCTCGATGGCGTCCGGCACGCTGGCGCGGCCGGTGACGAGCTCTTTGATCCGGCCGTCCTCGATGACGATGTCGGTGTCTTCAAGCAGCGTCTCGGACCACCCGTCGAAAACGACGGCATTGCGGATGACGGTGACGCTCATCGAGAAACTCCGTGGCTACTGCCGGCAAGGGGCTTGATGCTGGAATGGGCACGCGGGGGCGGTGCCTTTGGATGCATCATGCCGGCAAGACGTTGCCGCCACAAGCGGCTTGATCAAATGATCCGTAGATGCAATCGTCGCCGTTGTCGTGGATCGACATGCGTCGAAATCGAAGGGATTGCCTGACGATGCTGAGAACTGTCCTCGTCGCCGCCGCCATCACCATCGGCCTCGCCGCACCCGCAAGCGCGGCCGAACTCGAGTATGCCGGCACAACGCCCGCCCTCACGATGGACCCCCATGCGACGAACGATTTCGTCACGACGGCGATCTACCGACAGGCCTATGACAGCCTCGTCGGCCTGACGCTCGACATGGAAATCGCGCCGGGCCTCGCGACCAAGTGGGAGTATGTCGGCGACAACACGTGGCGCTTCACCCTGCGCGACGACGTGACGTTCCATGACGGCAGCCCGATGACGCCCGAGGACGTCGTCTTCTCCATCATGCGCGCCAAGGACAGCAGCTTCTACACGGCGTTGTTCGGCGGCATCCAGTCGGCCGAAGTATCCGGCGAGAACAGCGTCGACGTCATCTCCAACGCGCCGGACCCGATCCTGCCGCGCAAGATGGCGCGCATGTTCATCATGTCCAAGCCCTGGGCCGAGGAGCACGGCGTGGTCGAGATCCCCGACCTCGGCGCGGAGGGCTCGGAGGCCTACTCGATCCGCCACGCCAACGGCACCGGCCCGATGAAGCTCGTCGAGCACGACCAGGCCGTCCGCACCGTGTTCGAGAAGAACGAGGACTATTGGGGCGACTTCACCGGCAACCTGACCAAGGCCACCTACCGGCCGATCGGCACGGCGCCGACCCGCGTGGCGGCGCTGCTGTCGGGCGAGGTCGACCTCATCGTCGACCTGCCGATCCAGGACATCGCGCGGATCGAATCCACCCCCGGCGTGAAGGTGGTGCAGGAGCCGCAGCTCTTCTGGATGCAGCTCGAACTCGACGGCACGCGCGACGTGGCGCTCGACACCTTCAACAAGGACGGATCGCCCATCGAGGGCAATCCGTTCAAGGATGTGCGGGTCCGCCAGGCGCTCGCCCACGCCATCGACGCACAGGCGATCGTCGACCGCGTGATGCGCGGCAATGCGCGCGTCGTCGGCGTCGCCGGGACGCCCGGCCTCGGCGGCTACCAGGCCGACCTCGACGAGCACTGGGCCTACGACGTCGACAAGGCGAAGGCGCTGCTGGCCGAGGCGGGCTATCCGGACGGCTTCGCCACCACGCTCAACTGCCCGCTGGAGCGCTACGTCAACACCGAGGAAATCTGCCGCGCCGTCGCGCAGCTTCTCGCCCGCGTGGGCGTGGATGTCCGGGTCAACGGCCTGGTGTGGCCGGAATTCGCGCGCATGCTGGTGAACGGCCCCTCGTCGAGCTTCCACCTCATCGGCACCGGCCCCAACTCGTGGGACCTGCAGGACACGCTCACCGCGACGATGATGACCCGCGACGCGGAGAAGAAGGAAGGCTTCTTCAACTGGGCGCTCTACTCCAACCCCATCGTCGACAACGCGGCGAAGACGCTGCCCAAGACCGTCGACGAGGCCGAGCGGCAGGCGCTTTATCACGATGCGTTCGAAGCGGCCCGCGACACGGTCAGCGCCATCTACCTGCACCAGCCGATGATCACCTGGGGCATGAAGGACAGCGTCGACGCCCCCAGCCGCGGCGACGCCACGCTGCAGCTCCAGAACGTGACCATCAGCGAATGACGGACGGCCGCGGCACACCCGGCGGGAGGCGCATGCGCCGCCTTGCCACGTGGTGGGCCGCGGCCACCAGGCCGCGCCGGCCGGAGGGCGCCGTGTGATCGCACTGCTGGCCCGCCGGGTCGGCCACGGGATCCTCGTCCTCTTCGTGGTGAGCCTGCTTGCCTTCCTCCTTTCCACCGTCGTCGGCGATCCGGTCGCCTCGATCCTGGGCCTCAGCGCGACGCCGGAAGACCGGATCGAGCTCGCCAGCCGCCTCGGCCTCGACCGCCCCTGGTTCGTGCGCTACGTCGACTACATCTGGAACGCGGTGCACTTCCGCTTCGGCATGTCCTATTCGGCGCAGCGGCCGGTGGCGGATCTCCTCGTCGAGCGCATCCCCGCCACGATCGAGCTCGCGTCCGTCGCGCTGGTCATTTCCCTCGGCGTCGGCATTCCCCTCGGGCTCGCCGCGGCGGTCAACCGCGGCAAGTGGTGGGCGACGGTGCTGATGTCGTCCTCGGTGATCGGGCTGTCGCTGCCCACCTTCGTGGTCGGCATCCTCCTCATCTTCGTGTTTTCGGTGCAGCTCGGCTGGCTGCCCTCGTTCGGGCGCGGCGAGACGGTGGCGATCGGCTGGTGGACCACCGGCCTCCTCACCAAATCGGGCCTGCTCGCCCTCATCATGCCGGCGACGGCGCTGGCGATCAGCCAGATCGCCCTCATCGCGCGGCTGGTGCGCGCCGAGATGCTCGACGTCCTGCGCGCCGACTACATCCGCTTCGCCCGCGCGCGCGGCATTTCCCAGCGCTCGATCCAGTTCAGCCACGCGCTGCGCAACACGCTCATTCCGGTGATCACCGTGTCAGGCATCCAGCTCGGCTTCCTCGTCGCGTTCGCGATCGTCGCCGAGGCGGTGTTCCAGTGGCCGGGCCTGGGGCTCCTCTTCATCACCGCACTCGGCAGCACCGATATCCCGGTGATCTCCGCCTTCCTGCTCCTGGCGGCGGCGTTCTTCGTCGCGATCAACTTCATCGTCGACGTGCTCTACGTGGTCGTCGATCCGCGCCTCAGGGCCGGAACCGCCGGCGCGGGAGCCTCGCTTTGAGCCTTGCGACGCCCCGCACCGGGCGCCCCGCGCTGCCCGCGCGCGTCTGGCGCGCCCCGCTCACCAAAAGTTTTCGGCGTGCGCCCGCCGCGATCGTCGGCGCGCTGATCCTCGTCATCCTCATCGGCGGGGCGGTGCTGGCGCCGTGGATCGCGCCGACCGACCCCTACGATCTCGCCAGCCTCGACCTCTTCGCATCGCGCCTGCCGCCGATCTGGGTCGAGGGCGGCGAGTGGCCCTACATCCTCGGCACCGACGGGCAGGGTGCCGACGTGCTGTCGCTGATCCTCTACGGGATGCGCACCTCGCTCTCCGTCGGCGTGCTCGCGGTGCTGGTCTCCTCCGGGCTCGGCACCTTCCTGGGGCTGACGGCGGGATATTTCGGCGGCCTTGCCGGCGGCATCATCATGCGCGCCGCCGACATCCAGTTCACCTTCCCGGCGATCCTGCTGGCGCTCCTCATCGGCGGGCTCGGCACCACGCTCTTGCCTACCCATCTGCAGGCGACGCTCGCGGTGCCGATCATCGTGGCGGCGCTGGGGCTGTCGCACTGGCCGCATTTCGCGCGGCTCGTGCGCGGCGCGGTGCTGGTGGAAAAGACCAAGGACTACGTTGCCGCCGCGCGCCTTGCCGGGCGCGGGCCGTGGACGATCATGCGCCGCCAGATCCTGCCCAACGTCACCAACGCGATCCTGGTGTTGGCGACGCTCGACATCGCGTTCGCGGTGATGGGGGAATCGACGCTCTCGTTCCTGGGCTTCGGGCTGCCGCCGACGGAACCCTCCCTCGGCACCCTCATCCGCACGGGCTACGCGTATCTCTTCTCCGGCGAATGGTGGCTCGTCATCTTCCCGGCGCTGACGCTGGTCCTCCTCGTTTTTGCCGTGAACCTTGTGGGAGACTGGCTGCGTGACGCGCTCAATCCTCGCCTGCGCTAGACAAATGATGGCGCATCGACCTCGCGCCCGAACGCGCGCGACGGGCGCTCACCGCCGATGAGCTGCCGGATCGGGATCGACGTCGGCGGCACGTTCATCGACTTCGTGCTCATCGACGGTGGCGAAACCGTCGCCTACAAGGAGCCGAGCCGGCGCGACGACCCGGCGGCCGCCGTCCTGCGCGGCCTGGCCGGGCTGATGGAACGCGCGGGGCGCGACCTCGGCGACGTCACCCAGATCGTGCACGGCACGACGCTGGCGCTGAACGCGATCCTGGAACGGCGGCTCGCCGATGTGGGCCTCGTGGTCAGCCAGGGGTTCGGCGACATGATGGTGCTCGGCCGTGGCGGCCTGCCCAACGCCTTCTCCTACAAGGACCCCAAGCGCACCCCCGTGGTGCCCCGCCGCAACGTCTACGAGATCCCCGCCCGCATCCGCCCCGACGGCAGCGCGGTGATGACGCCGAGCGAGGCCGACATCGCGCGCGTCGCCGATGCCATCGCGGCCGATGCGCTCGCCGCCGTCGCAGTGGTGGTGGTCAACTCCTACGCCCACCCGGCGATGGAAAGCGCGCTCGCCGCCGCCCTGCGCGAGCGGCTGGGGGAGGTGCTCGTCACCGCCTCGGCCGAGCTGTGGCCGGAGATGCGCGAGTTCGAGCGCGCGCTGGTCGCCGTGCTCAACGCCGCGATCCACCCGATGATGTCGCGCTACTACGGCCGGCTGGAGAGCGAGCTGGCGGCGAACGGGTTTGCCGGGCGCCTCGCCATCGCCACGTCGACCGGCGGCACCGTCGGCGTCGCCACGGCCCGGGAGCGGCCGGTGGAGACGTTGCTGTCGGGCCCGGCGGCCGGCGTCGCCGCGGCGGCACGGCTTTGCGAGGCGGGCCCCGGCGGGCCGCTCGATGCCATCACCGTCGACATGGGCGGCACGTCCAGCGACATGTCGATCACGCTGGGCGGGCGGCCCGAGTTCACCACCGAAACGCGCATCGGCGACTATCCGGTGATCGTGCCGGCCATCGCGGTGTGGGCGATCGGCGCCGGCGGCGGGTCGATCCTGTGGGTCGATGCGCAGGGGCTCCTCAAGGTGGGGCCGCAGAGCGCCGGCGCGGTGCCGGGGCCGGTCGCCTACGGCCAGGGCGGCACCGAGCCGACCGTCACCGACTGCTACCTGGCGCTCGGCTACATCGACCCGGCCCATTTCCTCGGCGGGCGCATGGCGCTCGACCGGGAGGCCGCGCGGGCGGCGCTGGCCGCCCTCGGCGCGCGGATCGGCATTGCCGGGCCGGACGCCGCGGAGCGCACCGCCGCCGCGGCGCTCGCCATCGCGACCGCCAAGATGGGGTCCGAGATCGGCAAGGGGCTCGCCAGCCGCGGCCTCGATCCGGCGCGCTTCGTGCTCTTGCCCTATGGCGGCGCCGGGCCGACCCATGCGGCGATGCTCGCCGAGGCGTGCGGCATCGATGCGATCCTCGTGCCGCCGGCGCCCGGCACCTTCTGCGCCCTCGGAACGGTGACGGCGGACCTGCGGCGCGATTTCGCCCGCAGCCGGCGCGTGACCGTCGGCCGCGACGCCGATGCCGCCCGCGCCGTGCGCGAGACGCTGGCCGCGCTCGGCGACCTCGCGAACGGCTGGCTCGGCGAGGAAGGCATCGCCCCGTCGGCCGCCCGTCTGGAGGTGTTCGCCGACATGCAATACCCGCGCACCGCGACCGAACTCACCGTGCCCATCCCCGCCGCGATCGCGCAGGGCGGCGACGACGACGCCTTCGCGTCGCTGTTTCATGCCGAGCACGAGCGCCGCTACGGCTTCCGCGACGCGGCGAGCCCGGTCGACGTCACCACCTTGCGGCTCGTCGCGACCGTGCCGCAGACCGGCGCGGGGGCGGCGCCCGGCGTGACGGCCGCGCTTCCCGAGACGACGCGGGCGCTGATGTGGAACGGCGCCGAACTCGTCGCGCGGGTGTGCGGCCTGCCGGCGCCGGCCGACGGGCCCATCGCGGGTCCCGCGGTCGTGGAGATGGAGGATTCCACCGTAATCGTCCCGCCCGGCTGGCAAGCCCGCCGCGAGGCGACAGGCGCGCTCCGCCTGACGCGCGGCGCCGACGAGGAGGCGGGGGCATGAGCGCGGTTTCCGGCTTCGATCCGGTCCGCCTGGAAATCCTCAACACCGAGGTCGCCGCCGCCGCCGAGGAGATGGCGCTGACGTTGCGCCGCACCGCGCGCTCGCTCTACGTCAAGGAGGCGGTGGATTTCGGCGTCGGCCTCGTCACGCCGCAGGGGCGCTTCTTCGGCAACCCGCGCAACTTCGGCTCCGCGCTGCTCGACTACGACATCTCGCCGACCCTCGAGGCACTCGGCGAGACGCTGGAAGACGGCGACGTCCTCTTCACCAACCACCCCTACGAGACGGCGGGCCTCGTCAGCCACACGCCCGACCTCACGGTGATTCGCGCCTACTACGTGGACGGCCGGATCGCCGCCTACGGCTACTGCTTCGTCCACTCCACCGATGTCGGCGGCAAGGTGCCCTCGAGCGTCTCCCCCACCAACACGGAGCTGTTTCAGGAGGGGTTGCTGATCCCGCCCGTCAAGCTCCTGCGGGCCGGGGTGTGGAACAAGGATATCCTGCGCCTCTACAAGGCCAACGTGCGCACGCCGGAGCTGAACGGCCACGATCTCACGGCGATGCTCGCGGCGCTGGAAACCGGCGCCGCGCGGGTCGCCGCGATGGCCGGGCGCGACGGCATCGACGCCTTCCTCGCCGGCCAGCGCGCGCTGATGGACTACGCCGCCGACAAGGCGCGCGCCGTGCTGCGCCGGATCCCGGACGGCACCTACGACTTCTGGGACTATCTCGACGACGACGCGATCACCCCCGTCCCGATGCGCTTCGCCGTCGCGATGACGGCGAGGGACGGGGCCATCGAACTCGACTTCACCGCCACCGACCCGCAGGTGATCAGCGCCTACAACGTGCCGACGCTGGGCCGCCGCCACGCCTGGCTCACCGTGCGCATCCTGCACTTCGTCACCACCCACGACCCCACGGTGCCGATGAACGGGGGCATCTTCCGCGACGTGACGGTGAAGCTGCGCCAGGGCACCATCCTCGACCCGGTGTTCCCGGCCCCCACGGGCGTGCGCGCGGCGTCCGCCTACCGGCTCAACGACGCGGTGACGGGCGCCTTCGCCAAGGCGGTGCCGCAGGACGTGCCCGCGCCGTCCGGCGGCGCGATGGTGCCGGTGGTGCTCGCCGAGTTCGACCGGCGCACGGGCGCGCGCAACGTCCTGGTGCTGAATTCGATCATCGTGGGATCGGGCGCGCGCTTCGGCAGCGACGGCTATGACGGGATCGACGGCTCGCTCTCCACCATCCGCAACACGCCGGCGGAAAAAAGCGAGCTGGAGGCCGGCGTCGACATTCTGGAATACGGCCTCAACCCGGACAGCGCGGGCGCGGGCGAATGGCGTGGCGGGCTCGGCTTGAAGTTCACGTTCCGCGTCACGCAGGCGGGCAGCGCGGTCCTCGGCCGTGGGCTGGAGCGGTTCTATTTCCGCCCCTGGGGCATGGCGGGCGGCCTGCCGGGCGCAAACATGCGCGTGGTCCTGAACATCGGCACCGCCCGCGAGGCGGAGCTCGGCAAGATCGACATGGTGCCGCTCGACGAGGGCGATACGGTCACCTTCCTCACCCCCGGCGGGGGCGGCTACGGCGACCCGTTCCGGCGCGATCCGGCCGCGGTCCTGGACGACGTGCAGTCCGGCTTCGTGTCGGAGGCGGCGGCGCGGCGGGACTATGGCGTGGCGCTGACGGGCGGCGCGGTGGACGCGGCCGAGACCGAGCGTCTGCGCGGGGCGCGGGCGCCGCTCACGGCGGCATTCACGTTCGGCCCGGAGCGGGATGCGTGGGACGCGGTGTTCACCCCGGAGCGGATGGCGGCGCTCAACGCGCGCTTCATGGGGCTCGTGCCGGCCGCCCGGCATGGCGCGCGGCAGGCATTCTTTCGCGAGGTGGTGCCGGCGCTGTTCGACCCCGCCGCCCGAGCGGCCCGCAATGTCGTCACCGACCGGCGCGCCCTCGGCGAGGCGATCGACCGCTGGATCGCCGAGGGCTGAGCGTGGGCGGGCCGGCGCCCGGATGCGGCCGCCCGTCCGGTCGGAGCTGAGGTCGCCCCGCCATGGGCGGGGTGGGGGGCCATCGAGGTTGCCGTCACCGATGCCAGGCAGTCCTCCACCGCGGCGCGCACGCCTCGCTGGCGGCGATGGTGGCGGTGATCGGCCGGCACATGGCGGCGACCGGCGGGAACGAGGCGGCCGCGCGCTTTTCCGGTATCGATGTCGACCGCGCCAAGGTTGTCGCCTTCATGCTGTCGGGCGCCTGCGCCTCCTTCGCGGGGCTGATGCTGGCGGCCCGCTCCTCGGCCGGCAATCCGACGGTGGGCGTGGGGCTGGAGCTCAACGTGATCGCCGCCGTGATCATCGGCGGGACCTCGCTCTTCGGCGGCCGCGGCTCGGTGATCGGCTCCATCATCGGCGCGATCTTCATCGGCATCCTCGGCTTCGGCCTCGTGGTGCTGGGGCTTTCGACGACGATCCAGGAGATCGTGAAGGGCGTCATCATCATCCTCGCCGTCTCCCTGAACCGGCGGTAGGGCACGGGCGGCGGCGGGGCGGGCGGCGCGCGGCGCAAGACGGTGGACTTCGCGATTTTGCGGCTATGCTTTGCGTGCCAGCTTGAGAAAGGGGTGCGAAGCTTGGGGGCCTGAGATCCGGGAAGTCGGAGTGTCGAGAGCGATATGAAGTCCGTGGCTGCTGCAAACGATCCCTACGACGTTCCCGAGGCGGACTATTTGGACCTGACCGGCGCGATCGAAAGAACGGTGACGGTCGATGGCGGGGACCTGTGGTGTTGGGATACCGGCGGGCCGGGCGAGCCGGTCGTGTTGCTGCACGCCGTCATGGGCAGCGGCGCCTTCTGGGGCTACCAGCGACGCGTGTTCGAGCAGGCCGGCTACCGGGTGGTCGGCTATTCGCGCCGGGGCCATTTCCGCTCCGCGCCGGGCCCTCGCGAAGACCCCGGCACGGCGGCCGGCGATCTCGCCGGTTTGATGGACGCCCTGGAGATCGACACGGCCCACATCGTGGGCACCGCGGCCGGGGGATTTGCCGCCGCCGATTTCGCGATCTCGTTCCGGCGACGCGTGCGGACGCTGACGGTGTCGACCAGTCTGACGACGGTCGGCGATGCGGACTATATGCGCGCCACGGAGGCGATGCGGGCGCCCGAGTTCGAGAACCTGCCGCCGCAGTTTCGCGAACTGGGGCCTTCCTACAGGTCCGCCAACCCGCGCGGGGTCGACCGCTGGCTGGAGCTTCTGGCCGCATCCCGGCCGCACACGGTCAGTCAGAGCTTCGTCAGCCCGCTGACGCTCGATGCCTTCTCCGGCCTCACCATGCCGGTCCTGCTGATCGCCGCCGATGCCGATCTTTACGCGCCGCCGCCGGTGATGAAGCGCCTCGCCGACCGGCTTGCGCAGGCCGAACTGGCGCTCGTCGCCGGTGCGGGGCATTCGGCCTACTGGGAACAGCCGCAGGCGTGGAATGCCCTCGTCCTCGACTTCCTGTCGCGCCACGGGACGCGCTGAGCGGCCTCAGTCCTCCTGGAACGCCTTTTGGCGCGTGCGGCGGAAGGCGGGCACGACGAGGAGCAGCACCATCACGGCCGTGATCGACAGGAGAACCGCGCTGATCGGCCGTTCGATGAAGATGCTCGGGTCGCCGCGCGAGATCAGCATGGCGCGGCGCAGGTTCTGTTCCAGCATCGGGCCGATGATGAAACCGAGGATGAACGGCGCCGGCTCGCAGCCGAGCTTGCGCAAGACATAGCCGAAGCCGCCGAGCAGCGTGGCGATGAAGACGTCGAACGCGGAGTTGTTCACGCTGTAGACGCCGATGCCGCAGAACAGCAGGATCGCCGGAAACAGCAGCCGGTAGGGCACCTGCAGCAGCTTCACCCAAAGCCCGATCAGCGGCAGGTTGAGAACCACGAGGATTGCGTTTCCGACCCACATCGACGCGACCAGCCCCCAGAAGAGCTGGGGATTGGCGCTCATGACGAGGGGGCCGGGCTGGATGCCGTGGATGGTCATCGCCCACATCATCATCGCCAGCGAGGCGGTGGGCGGAATGCCCAGCGTGAGCATGGGTATGAAGGAGATCTGGCTGGCGGCGTTGTTGGCCGATTCCGGGCCGGCCACGCCCTGGATCGCGCCGTGGCCGAATTCTTCCGGATGGGCGGAGATCTTCTTTTCGACCGCATAGGCGGCGAACGTCGAAAGCAGGATGCCGCCGCCCGGGATGAGGCCGAGAATGGACCCCACGATGGTGCCGCGCCCGACGGCCGGCGCCGCCTGGCGAAGGTCCTTGCGCGACAGCCACAGCCGGTTGACCTTCTGCGTCGACACCGTCTCCTGGTGGCGGCGCTCGAGGTTGGACAGGATCTCGGTGATCCCGAAGATGCCGACGGCGAGGGGCACGAAATTGATGCCTTCGGCGAGCTCGAAGAAGCTGAACGTGTAGCGCGACATGCCCGAATTCACGTCGGTGCCCACCGAGCCGAGCAGCAGGCCGAGAAAGATCATGCCCAGCGCCTTCAGGAACGAGCCGCTGGCGAGCACGACCGAGGCGAGCAGGCCCAGGAGCATCAGCGAGGTGTATTCCGCCGGCCCGAACCGCACCGCGATGTCGGCGAGCGGCGTCGCCAGGCCTGCGATCACCAGCGTCGCCACGGTTCCGGCGAAGAAGGAGCCGAGCGCCGCGATGGTGAGCGCCGCGCCGGCCCGGCCCTTGCGCGCCATCTGGTAGCCGTCGACGCACGTGACCACGGCGGACGATTCGCCCGGCATGTTGACGAGAATAGCGGTGGTCGATCCGCCGTATTGGGAGCCGTAATAGATGCCCGCCAGCATGATCAGTCCTCCGATGGGCGGGAGCGCGAAGGTGGCGGGCAGCAGCAGCGAGATCGTGGCGATGGGACCGATGCCCGGAAGCACGCCGATCGCCGTTCCCAGCAGGCAGCCGAAGAAGCCGTACATCAGGTTTTCGGGCGTCAACGCGACCGAAAAACCGAGCATTATGTTGGCGAGAAGATCCAAGTCAGCGTCCTAGCCCCAGGGGAACACGGGAATGTTGAGACGAAGCCCGTAGATGAAGACCGCGGTCACGGCGATGACGAGAAGGACCGTGAAGACCAGGAGCTCTCCGATCCGGACCTCGGAAGAGGCGAGGCCGGCGATCGCGGTAATCGCCGCCGCCGCCGCGACGAAGCCCAGATGCGGCGCGACCAGCCCGAAGATCACCATGCCGCCCAGCACCATGACGATGGCGCGGATCGGCCAGATGCCGATGGGCTCGGCGTCGGTCGTGCCGCGCACGGCGCGCACGACGATCGCGACGCCGATGAGGACGAGGGCACTGCTGATGACGCGCGGGAAATAGCCCGGCCCCATCTGCGCCGTGGTGCCGAACGGATAACCGAGCCCGAACCACAGGCCCGCCAGCCCGAACGTCACGAAGAGGACGCCGGCCCAGAAATCCGATCCTTTGATGATCCTATCCATCGCGCACCTCGTCGCGGCTTGCCGAATGGGCGTGGCCGCGCGTTGCCGCGCCGGGTGATAGAGGCGGCAACGCGGGTTGCTTCTTGCGCGTCAGTTCTTCTTGGCGCCCGCGAGTTCGACTTTCTTGCGTGCCACTTCGCTCTCGGTCTTCAGGAACTCGGCGAATTCGTCGGGCGAACTGGAGACGACCTCGTAGCCGAAGCCGTCGACGAACTTCTCGCGGAAGGCCGGGTCGCTCAGTGCCTCGCGCGCCGCGTCGGCGATCTTGGTGCGGACCTCGAGGGGGGTGCCGGCCGGCGCCAGGAGCCCGGCGGAAAAGCCGAGGCGGATCGTCGGATAGCCCTGTTCGGCAAACGTCGGCACATCCGGCAGCATCGGCGAGCGCACGCTGCCGGAAACGGCCAGCGGGATCATCTTGCCGGCCTCGATGTGTTGCTGCGCCGTGACGACGGACACGATCAGCGCCTGGATGTCGCCCGACAGCATGCCCTGCACCGTCGGCCCCATGCCCGTATAGGGGATGTGGGTCATCTCGAAGCCGCCGGCCTCGTTCTTGAACCACTCCATGCCGATGTGGCTGCCGTCACCCACGCCGGGCGACCCGTAATTGTACTTCGAGCCGTCCTTCTTCATCAGGTCGACGAATTCCTCGAGCGTGGAGACGCCGAGCGACGGCGGGACGACGAGGATGGAGTGGACGTTGATGAGGTGGGTGACGGGGTCGAAATCGGAGGCCTTGTAGGGAAGGTCGTCGTAGACCCACTGGTTGAGAACGAGGGCCGGGTCGGTGGCGACGAGGAGCGTGTAGCCGTCCGCCGGCTGGTGCGCGACATAGGCGGCGCCGATGTTGGACCCGGCGCCGGGCTTGTTCTCCACGACCACCGACTGGTCCCACACCTTGGCAAGCCCGTCGGCGACGATGCGGCCGATCGTGTCGGTGGCGCCGCCGGGATTGTAGGGCACCACCAGCGTGACGGTCTTGTCCGGGTAGTCCTGCGCACTGGCGGGCATGACGGCCATTGCCGTGGCAAGCGCCATCCCCGAAAGCAATCCTGCGCCGCGAGACCACCAGCCACGGGTCTCGATGAGGTCGTTGTTTTTTCTTGTCATTGGTTCCTCCCAGTATTCAGTTTTTGGTTGCGTCTTCCAATCGGCGCCAATCCACCAGGCTGGCGAGATCGGCGCTGTCCGGCAGGCGGATCCGGCCGTCGCGAATGGGCGGCATGCCGTCGATCACCTGCTCGGCCATCAGCAGGTAGAAGCTCTGTTCGGCAGGGGCGACGGGGTTGGCCAAGGCGGCCGAGAATTGGAGCGACAACAACGTGCCCAGGGCGCTTTCGGCGTAGAGCCCCGAGCAGAGCGCCACGCCGGCAGCCTGCGCATCGTCGCGGATCAGGCCAGCCTCGGTGAACCCGATCCGGCCCGGCTTGACGCTGATGGCGCGGGCGCCGGCGGCGGTGAACTGCCGGGCCTGATCGCGCGTGACGCAGGGCGAATCGACGAGGATCGGCAGCGGGCTCGCCGCCACCAGCGCCGCAAAGGATGCGTCCGGTTGCAGCGGCGTCGGGTCCTCCGCCAGCACGATCCCTTCGTCCGCCAGCATCAAGAGATAGTCCGGCGTCTCTTCCAAGGCATAGGCCCCGTTCGCATCGACGGTGTAGGTGATGGCGGACCCCGCGGCGGCCCGGATCGCCCGGATTGCCGCGCGGTCGGTTTCGATGCCCTGGCCGCCCTTGATCTTGATCGTGTCGAACCCGTGGGCGGCGACCATGTCGGCCGCTTCGGCGGCCATCGCCTCGGGCGCCTGACGCGTGACGCACCAGCTCAACGTCACCTCGCCGGTGCCGCCGAACCGGCGCCACAGCGGCACGCCCGCGCGGTGAGCGGCCATCGCGGCACAGCCGTTGTCGACCAGCATCTTGGCGACATGGTTGCCCGGAAACACGCTCAGCGCCTTGGCGACGGCAGCGGCATCGCCGACATCCACCCCGCCGAGGGCCGGCAGATAAAGATCCTCCACGAGCGCGACCAACGCACGCGGCGACAGGCCGGACCAGGTGGGCTTGACCGGGGCTTCCGCCACGCCCGCCGATCCGTCCTCGCCGTGGAGCCGCAGGGCCACGAAGACCGCACTGTCTTCCGACGAATTGAACCACCGCACGGTTCGCCGATAGGGCAGCCGGTAGACGAAGGTCTCGTGGCCCGTGATGCGCATGACGTTCCCCGTCAGCCCGCCGCCGGCAGGTGCAGGATGTCGCGGGCCTCGCTCACGCTGGCGACCTCGATGTGGAGCGCGTCGAAGATCGTCGTCATGCGCTCGACCTGTGCCGCGTTCGAGGCGAAGGGGACGCCCGGCTTGTCGAACAGGTTGTCTTCCTGGCCGATCCGGATGTGCGTCCCCAGAAGGCCGCCGGCCGTGGCCGCGCGAATATTGCCGGTGCCGGTTCCGTGGATGAACAGTTCGAGATCCGGTCCGAAAAGCTGTTCGGCCGTCGTCTTCAAATGGACGAGATGCTGCACGTGGGACGGGATGCCGCCGAGGATCCCAGTGAGAAACTGCAGGATGATCGGGCGCTTAACGTCTTTCCGGTTCAGATGGTAGTCGAGGATGTAGAGGTGCCCCACATCGTAGCACTCGAATTCCATGGCGATGTCCTGATCGACGAGGATATCGATCATCTTGCCGATCTTGGCGAAGGTGTTGTTGGTGACGATCTCGTAGCTCGACGGGCCGAAAGCCTTCTTTTCCCAGTCGAGCTTGAACTCGGAAATGCCTTGGTTCTCCGCCTTGCGGAACAGGCCGTAGTTGAGCGAGCCGACGATGACCGTGGCGATGTCCGGGCGCAGGTCCAACACGGCCGACAGCCGGTCCTCGGCGGTCTTTCCCAGCGAGGCCGACATGTTGACGATCACGTCGGACCGGTCGCGGATGCCGCCGACGATCTCCCGCCAGACGGCGGTGTCGTTGGTGGGGCTGCCGTCCGGATTGCGGGCGTGCAGGTGCACGATCGCCGCGCCGGCCTTTGCGGCGTCGACCGACTGCGTCGCGATCTCCTGCGGGCTCACCGGGAGATTGGGTGACATCGAGGGGCTCAGCGATGCACCTGTCGCGGCGCAGGTGATGATGGTCTTCTTCGTCATGGATGGGGTCCTCGATGGTGGACTCAGTGCGAACTAACCGAACCGAAGGGGAGGGGGAGGCCGGGGTCGGGCCAGGGCATCGACATCAGCTTTCCGGTCCCCGAAAGCGTGATCCACGCGGTTCTGAGGTCCGGTCCGCCGAAGCAGATATTGGTGGTGATGGGGTCGCCGGTCGGGACCTGGCGGACGAGTTCGCCCGCCGGGGAAATGACCGAGATGCAGCCGGTGACGAGGGTGGCGACGGCGATGTTGCCGGAGGCCTCCAACGCCAGGCTGTCGAAGCGCTGGTAGCCGGAAAGGCCGGCCACCAGCCGCCCGCCGTGGGGCGAAGGGAAATCGGATCGCCGCGCCTCGCCGGGGGCGTCGAGGTCGAACGCCCAGAGGCGCCCGGTCTCCGTCTCCGCGGCGTAGACGGTCCTGCCGTCCGGCGACAGGCCGACGCCGTTGGGCGACACCAGCGGGTAGGCGACCTCCACGATGCGCGTTCCGTCCGCGGCCGCGTAGTAGAGGCCGCCATTGTCGCGGTGGCGCGGCCAGCTCTTGCCGAAGTCGGTGAAGTAGAAGCCGCCCTCGTCGTCGAAGACGATGTCGTTGGGGCCGACCAGCCGCTGGCCGTCGCAGGCCTCGTAAAGCCGCTCCGCCTTGCCGGTGCGCGGATCGAGCCGTTCGATCCAGCCGCCGGCGTAGCCCTCGGGCACACCGGGCGCCGTCCGCCTCAAGCCGCCGACGGTCTGGAAGAGGAAGCCACCGTTGTTGCAGATGTAGAGGAGGCCGTCCGGCCCGACGGCCATGCCGTTGGGGCCGCCGCCGCGCTCGGCGACGATCTCGACCGTGCCGTCCGCGTCGACACGCGTGACCGTGCGCCGCTCGATCTCCACCAGGAGGACCGCGCCGTCGGGGGCTGCGACCGGGCCTTCCGGGAAGCGCAAGCCCTCCGCGACGATGCGCGATCCTCCGGGGATCACGCCGTGACCCCGTAGTGGCTCGGCGCCGGCTCGAAGGCGAACCCGTCATCTTGCCGGCGGACGAAGCCGGTGTGGGGCGGGGCGAAATGGCAAGGCATGACCATCGCGCCCGTGCGTGCCGCCTCGGCCAGGAACGCCGCGCGCGTCTTCTTCGCCTCGTCCGGCAGGATGCAGAAGGCGGTGTTCCATTCCGGGCAATAGATCTGGGCGATGTGGTGCATGATGTCGGCGGAAAAGACGCCGGTCTCACCGCCCGACTCGATCCAGTAGTTGAGCTGGCCCGGCGTGTGTCCGGTCGCCGCCTCGACGCGCAGGCAGTCGCAGATCTCGCTCTGGTCGGTGATGAAGTTGGCCAGCCCGGCCTCGACGACCGGCTCCACGCTGTCGGCGAACGATCCCGCGTCAACCGGCTCGCCCGCGTCGCGCTTGCCTTTGAAATAGTCGTAGTCGGCCTGGGGGAAGTGATAGCGCGCGTTGGGGAACGTGGGCACCCAGCGCTCGCCGTTCAGCACGGTGTTCCAGCCGACATGGTCGGAGTGCATGTGGGTCATCACCACGTCCGTGATGGTGCCGAAATCCTGGCCGGTCGCCGTGAACCAGGCGGGCCACAGCGTGTTCAGCCGCAACATGCGCGCCGCCGGGCGTGCCTTCATGTTGCCGACGCCGGTGTCGATCAGGATCCGGCGGTCGCCCGCCTCCAGCAGCCACGTCTGGATCGTGACCACGAGCCGGTCGATCGGCGGGTAGTAGTGGCCCGGCGGAAACTGCGCCGCCGCCGCCTGGAACTTCGCCCGGTCGAACTCGGGATACAGGAATTCCGGATCGTGCGTCGGCCCGAAATACTCGACGATGCTCCAGACCCGGAAATCGCCGATCTTCCAGCTTTGCAGCATCTCAAGTCTCTCCATATCCGGGCAGGGTGGCGGCGAATTCGCTGACGAAATCGGCGCAGATCTCGGGCACCTGGTGCGGCATGTGATGGCCGCCGGCGACCACCTTGAAGGCGGCGCCGGGGATCTGGCCGGCGATCCCGCGCGCGTATTGGGGCGTGCGGTTCGGGTCGAACTCGCCGGCCACGACCAGCGCCGGGCATGCGATGCGCGCCAGGATCGGCGGCATGTCGAAGTCGAGAAGCATGCGGTAGGTTGCGCCGAAACTGTGTGGGTCGTTGCCGATCCAGCGGGCGCGGAAGGTCGCGAACAGGTCTTCGCGCCCCGTGCGGAACCGCTCCGGATAGCCGCCGGCGAGCGAGTTCTCCACGATGGAGCGCATGCCGGCGGCCTCGAACTGGTCGATCCATTGCAGCCGCTCGGCCTTCTTGTCCGCCGCAATGCCCATGGCGGGGCAGACGAGGACGATGCCGCCGGTGCGCTTCGGGTGCCGCGCCGCGAAGGCGGCGACGATCGCCGAGCCGACGGCTATGCCGGCGATGACCGGCTTGCCGCCGACGCCGAGCGCATCGAGGAGCGCGGCCAGATCGCCGACATGGTCGTCGAGCGTGACCTCGCCGGAGATCTTCTCCGACTGCCCGCACCCGCGCCAGTCGTAGGCGATGACGCGGTGCGTCCTGGCGAGGATCTCGATCGCCGGCTCCCACGTCTCCATGGAGCCGGCCATCTCATGCAACAGCACGAGCGGCGGACCCTCGGCATCGGGCGGCCCCGCAACCGCGTAGCGCAGGCTCGCCCGGCCCAAATCGATCCAGTCCGGTGTCAGAAAACGCCGTTCGCCCATCGGTCCTTGCCTCTACTCGTTTTCCTGCGGCTCGAGCCGCCGGGGTCGGCGTGGGCGGAACGCGCTCCACATGGTCCAGGCGAACAGGAGGCCGGTCACGGCAAGGAGGGTGACGGCAATCGGCCGGTCGACGAATGCCGAGAAGTCGCCGCCCGAAAAGATCAGCGTTCGACGAAACTGGATTTCCATCATCGGCCCCAGCACGAAGCCGAGTACCAGCGGCGCGGCCGGCATTCCCAGGAGCCGCATGCCGTATCCGACCACCGAGAAAATGACGACCATCCAGATGTCGAACGGACTGTGGTTGACCGAATAAATCCCGATGCAGACGAAGAACAAGATCGCCGGATAGAGCAGATAGTAAGGGACCGAAAGCACGCGGATCCAGATTCCGATGAGCGGCAGGTTCAGGATCAGAAGAAAGACGTTGCCGATCCAGAAACTCATGATCAGCCCCCAGAACATCTCGGGGCGTTCGCTGACCAGCGAGGGCCCGGGGTTGATCCCGTGGATCAGGAGGATGCCCAGGATGAGGGCGAGCGCCGGGCTGCCGGGAATGCCGAGCGTCAGCGTCGGAATGAAGGCGGTCTGGTCGGCCGCGTTGTTGGCCGCTTCCGGCCCGATCACCCCCTCGATGGCGCCCTTTCCGAAGCGCTCCGGCTCCTTCGCCACCCGCTTTTCCACGGCATAGGACATGAATGAGGCGATCATTCCGCCGGTGCCGGGCAGGGCGCCGAAGAACGCGCCGATCCCGGATCCGCGCAGGGACGGCATCCAGAACCGCCGCATGTCGTCGCGCGTGGGAACCATGGAGGCAAAGGTGATGCTGTCGCGGTTCACCCCGCCGGGCTTGATGGTGCGAACACTGGCGATGACCTCGGTCACGCCGAAGAGCCCCATGGCGATTGCCAACAGGTTGATCCCGTCGCGCAGCTCGATGACGCTGAACGTGTAGCGCGGAAGGCCCGAATTGAGATCGGTTCCGACGAGGCCGAGGGCAACGCCGACGAAGACCATCGCGATCGCCTTGATCGGCGAGCCTTGCGAGACCGATGAAGCCGCCATCAGGCCGAGCAGCATGAGCGCGAAGTATTCCGACGGCCCGAATTCGAGCGCGTAGGCGGCGATCAGGGGGGCGAACAGCATGATCAGGACGATGCCGATGCTGGCGCCGAAGAAGCTGGAAAGCGTGGTGATCGACAGGGCGACGCCGGCGCGCCCCTGCTGCGCCATCGGGTAGCCGTCGAGGCAGGCGACCGCGTTGGCGGGCGTCCCCGGCACGTTGAGCAGGATCGACGCCATGGAGCCGCCATAGGCCGTGCCGTAATAGATCCCGCCGAGCATGATGATGGCGGCGGTCGGCTCCAGGTGAAAGGTGATCGGGAACAGGAGCGACAGCGAGACGAGGACGCCGATGCCCGGCAAGGCGCCAAGCAGCGTCCCCAGCGTCACGCCGATCGCGCAGTACATCAAATTCGACGGTGACAGGGCCGTCTCGAACCCGAGAGACGACTTGGCGACGATCTCGCCCAGAAACCCGAAAGCGTCCATCAGAGGGGCCACCGGTACAGCGTGAACGGCAGGCCGAGTGCGAGGACGAAGATGAGATAGGCCGCCACCGACAACACGACCGAGAGCGCGAGGGCGGAACGCCAGTTGAGATAGGTGCTGGCAAAAGATGAAACGAGCGTGAGCGCGAAGATCGCCGCAATGAGGCCGAAGTTCACGATGACGGCGGAGAAGACGCCCATCGCGGCGACGACCACGCACAGGGACCGCCATTCGATGACGGTCGGTTCACCGGCCTCCGCGCTGCGGCGGGATCGCCGGTGCTGGGACACCGTGGCAAAGGTTTGCAGCGCGCCGAGCCCGGCGATGACGATCCCGATGACGAACGGGAAGAGGCCGGGCCCCATCATCGCGAAACTGCCGAGGTTGAGGTTCACGAGCGCGTAGCCCGCGAACAGGCTCCCGAAGACGACGAGAATGCCCGCCGAGATCAGATCTCGCTTTGTTGCCGTTTCCATCCCGTTTAGCCCTTGCAAAACGCGCCCCCCGATGCCTGCGAATGGCGCAGGCAGCGATCCGGCGGCAGTAAAAATTCAAAGCCGCCGGTCGGTTCGACCGGTTAGTCGAAGAAGGCCTTCCAGGTTTCGGCCTGGGAATTCACGTCGGCGGTCGATCCCTCGGGGCCGAGGTTGACGAGCTTGACGTTGATCTTCTTGGCATGGGCGCGCATCGGCTCGGAATTGATCGCGTTGTCGATGGCGGTCGCAAGCGTCTCCTTCACGTCGGCCGGCAGATCCTTGGGGGCGTTGAAGAGGAAATAGTTGCGCAGCGGCAGCGTGCCGCCCTGTTCCTCGATGGTGGGCCGGTCGGGTGCATAGTCCGCCCGCTCGTCGAGCATGTGCGCGATGACCTTCATCCGGCCGTCCTGCACGTAGGCGACGTGGACACCGCCCGAGATCGTGATGTCCGCATGGCGTCCTGCCACCAGTTGCAGCGATTCACCCGATCCCGACGTTTGTGCCGCGACGAACTCGATGCCGAAATCCTTGGCCATCTGCTGCATGGCGATGGTGAGTTGCTGCGAGGTCGACGAGAATTTCGCCGGGCCGTTGGTCTTGGTGTATTCGGCAAGGCTCTTCATGTCGTCGAACGGCGCATTGGAGGCCGCCACGATGGCATAGGGGATGACGCTGAGCGTGCCCATGAAGTCGACGCTGTCGGTCTGAAGCTCTCCGGTCGCGCCCGGAAGATACGGTTGGATCGAAAACAGCGATGTGGAGGAGAGGCCGAGCGTATAGCCGTCGGGCTCGGCGTTGGCGACTTCCAGCTGGCCGATGATCCCGCCGGCACCCGGCCGGTTTTCGACCAGCACCGTCCAGCCCGTCTGGTTTTCCAGCTCATTGGCGAAGACGCGGCCGAAGGTGTCCGTCGATCCCCCAGCGCCGAAGGGAATGATGATCTTGATCGGTTGTTCCGGCGTCCATTCGGCGGTCGCGGGTCCGGTCATCAAGGCAAGCGCCGCGAGCGGCGCCATGAGTAGCCGCGTCCAATCAGCTTTTTTCATATCGGGTATCCCTCCGTTTTTGTGTCGTTGGGCGAAAGCGGTTGCGGCCTCGCAGCCGGTCCGCCTGCAGTTCTGACCGTCAGCGTACCCAAATATTGAAACGGTTCAATGACTTTTTGCAGAAAGGCCTTTTCGATCCCGCGATTTCAAGCGGCGGGGCGGGGCGCCGATGCAGTTTCGCTCGCGGTCTCGGAGGCGCTTCGGGTTGGGAATAGCCGATGAGGAACAGGGCGTTACGAAGGGGTGCGCCGCGTTCGCCACTCGATTTTCGCGTTGAGGAGAATGGTTTTCGACGGCTCGTCGGGTTTTTCGATGCGGTCGGCCAGGCACTGCCACGCCAGGGACGCCATGTTGCGGTTGGGCTGGCGGATGAAGGACAGCGGCGGATCGACCAGCTCGACCCAATTGGGACTATCGAGGGTGAGCATGTCGACGTCCGGCTTGGGGCCCGCGCTCGCGTTGCGCAGCGATGCGATCGACCAGGCGGCGATGTTGCTGTTGGACAGGACGAGGGCGGTCGGCGGCGTGTCGCCTTCCATCAGGGCGATCAGCTTCTCGCCGTATTCGGCCGGATTGTCGCCGCAGGAACAGACCTCGAGCTTGACCTCCTCGGGGCATTCGGTGGTCGCGTCGCGCAGCCCCTCGAACCGCTGGATCGTCACATTGAGGCTGGGAAAGCGGACGACGAAAAGGATGCTGCGATGCCCTCTGCGAATCAATCCGCGGCCCACTTCGCGCATCTGCCCGCGGTGATCGACGCCCACCTGGTCGAAGCGGGCCTCGTCCGGCATGACGCGGTTGAGGATGACGGTGGGCAGCTTGATGCTGTCCAGATAGTCCAGCATGTTGCCGGGGCTGAGGCTGGGAACGAGGAGCAGGCCGCGTACCTTATAGGCCGCAAGTCTTTGAATACGCTTCATTTCCAGTTCCGGGTCGTGCCGGCTCAGCACCTGCATCACTTCGAACGTCGCGTCGGAGACCTTCTGCTCCAGCTCGTCGACGAGTTCGGAAAAGTTCGAGAAGGTGGTGAAGGGCACGCACAATCCGACGACCGGCGGTTGCTGCGTGCGCATCCCGCGGGCGAGCAGGTTGCTGGAAAAGCCGAGGTCTTTGATCGCCTTCTCGATCCACTGCGAGCGTTCCTTGCTGACGGGGCGGCCGTTCAGGTAGTGGGACACCGTGCCCACCGAGACGCCGGCCGTTTCGGCCACATCGCGAATGCTCGCCTTCCTCGCCATGTCCAACAAGGTCTCCCGCCCTAAAGGCCACGTTCCTGATCGCACCGACTCACGGTCTTATAGCCCATCGCGCTCGCGCCACTTCGCCCTGGCCGGTCTCCCGACGCGGCGCCTGTCGAGCGTTCCAGCGGGCTGCTGCCTTGCCGGTTATCGGAACCCGATAGATGCCGCAATGGCGGGACTCCTCCATCTGACGCTATCCCTCCCGACTCCCGCCGGTGGCGACGGGTCGTGAACTGTTTCAATAGGAAGTCCGCAGGAGTTCTGCCAATATCCGTGCCCGCGGGCGGAGCCAGCTTCGCCGATGTCGCCTTGCGGGGCAACATAGAAATGAAACGGTTCAATTTATGGGCGAAAATCGTCGCTGGCGGCGTCGTGCCGGCGGCGGCCGTGGGGGCGGCGGGGACGTGCCTCGGGCCGGGGGAGTGCCGGACTATACCTTCCGATAGGTGTGCATGGGCGCTGGTCCCTGTATGCCAGACAACGCGCTTCGCAGATCTGATCCGTCCGTCGGTACTCCTCTGTTGGATGCAATTTGTGTTTCAAAGTTTTCATCGTTGCCTCGCCGCCGTCCTTCTGCTCCTGGCGGCTTGTCAGCCCGAGGCGCAGACGGCCCAGCCCGCCCCTCCACCGGAGGTGACGGTGGCGAAACCCGTTACGCGCCAGATCGTGGAGGACGACGAGTTCGTCGGCCGCTTCGCCGCCGTGGACGAGGTCGACGTGCGCGCCCGCGTCGGCGGCTACCTGGCCGAAGTGCATTTCACGGACGGGCAGCTGGTGAAGGCGGGCGACCTCCTGTTCACCATCGATCAGCGTCCCTACGCGGCCGAGAAGGACCGCGCCGAGGCGCAGGAGCGCGTGTCGGAGGCGATGTTGGCCTATGCCAAGCAACAGTTCGACCGCAGCGCCGATCTGGTGAAGCGCGGCACCGTCTCCCAATCGCAGTACGACGAGCGCAACCAGGCCTACCTGTCCGCCCAGGCGACGGCGGAGGCGGCGAAGGCGGCCACGCGCGTCGCCTCTCTCAACTATGACTTTACCGAGATCCGCGCGCCGCTGGCCGGGCGGATCGACCGCCGCTTCGTCTCGGTCGGCAACCTCATCCAGCCCGACGAGACCTTGCTGACGCGGATCGTGTCCTCCGATCCGGTCGACATCTATTTCGACATCGACGAGCGCTCGCTGCTCAACTACGCCCGGGACGCGCGCACCCGCGGCATCGACTTGCAGCAAGGCGGCGGGCTGGAGGTGATGGTGCGCCTTGCCGACGAGCACGACGGGCCGTTCACCGGCAAGCTCGATTTCGCGGAGAACCGCGTCGACCACGACTCCGGCACGATCCGCCTGCGGGCGCGGGTGGCCAATCCGGACGACATCATGCAGCCGGGCATGTTCGGCCGCGTCAACGTGCCGGCCTCCTTGCCGCACGACGGCATCATGCTGCCCGACGAGGCCATCGCATCCGACCAGGACCAGCGCATCGTCTACGTTCTGGGCAGCGACGACACCGTGTCCACCAAGCCCGTGCGCCTCGGCCCGACCATCGACGGCTACCGCGTGATCCGCTCCGGCCTCACCGGCGACGAAACCATCGTCATCAACGGGCTGATGCGGGTGAGGCCGGGCGTGAAGGTGACGCCAAAACTGACAGAGCTGCCGCCGACGAACGAAAAATCCGGGAGCTGACGCGATGTCTCTCTCGCACTTCTTCATCGACCGTCCGATCTTCGCGACGGTCCTCTCGCTGCTCATCGTCATCCTGGGCGGGCTGGCCTACACCCAGCTTTCGGTGGCGCAGTATCCGGAGATCGCGCCGCCGACGATCGTGGTGCGCGCGTCCTACCCCGGCGCCGACGCCGATACGGTCGCCCGCACCGTCGCCACCCCCATCGAGGAGGAGGTGAATGGGGTGGAGAACATGCTGTACATGTCCTCCTATTCCACGGCCGACGGCTCCATGGTGCTGACCATCACCTTCCGCCTCGGCACCGACCTCGACCAGGCGCAGGTGCTGGTTCAGAACCGCGTCGCCATTGCCGAGCCGCGCCTGCCCGAGGAGGTGCGGCGCCTCGGCATCACGACGCTCAAGTCCTCGCCCGACCTGATGATGGTCGTGCACATGATCTCGCCCCACGACACCTACGACCAGCTCTACATCTCCAACTATGCGCGCAGCCGGGTGCGCGATGTGCTGACCCGGCTCGACGGCGTCGGCGATCTCATCATCTTCGGCGAGCGGCGCTACGCCATGCGCATCTGGCTGAACCCGGACCGCCTGTCGGCCTACGGCATGACCGCCTCCGACGTCGTCGAGGCGCTGCGCCAGCAGAACGTCCAGGTCTCGGGCGGCATCATCGGCGCCCCGCCCGAGCCGGAGGGAAACGCCTTCCAGCTCGCGGTGACGACGCAGGGGCGCTTCGACGACGCGCGCGACTTTCGCTACGTGATCGTCAAGGCGACCGACGACGGGCGGCTGATCCAGCTCCAGGACATCGCCCGGATCGAGCTGGGCGCGCAGGACTACGTCACCAACTCCTACCTCAACAACCAGCCGGCGGTGGCGCTGGCGATCTTCCAGCGGCCCGGCACCAACGCGCTCGCCGCGGCGGAAGAAATCCAGGCGAAGATGATCGAGCTGTCGGCCGATTTCCCGCCGGGGCTGGAATACCGCATCGTCTACAATCCGACCGACTACATCGCCGAGTCCGTCAGCGAGGTCTACAAGACGATCCTCGAGGCGATGCTCCTCGTGATCCTGGTCGTCATCGTCTTCCTGCAGTCGTGGCGAACGGCGATCATCCCGATCATCGCGATCCCGGTGTCGTTGATCGGCACGTTCGCGATCATGCTGGCGTTCGGCTATTCGTTGAACCTGTTGACGCTGTTCGGCCTGGTGCTCGCCATCGGCATCGTCGTCGACGACGCGATCGTCGTGGTCGAGAACGTCGAGCGCAACATCGAGGCGGGGCTGGGCCCGCGCGAGGCGTCGCACCGGACCATGGACGAGGTGGGCTCGGCGGTGCTGGCGATCACCCTGGTGCTGATCGCGGTTTTCGTGCCGACGGCCTTCATCCCCGGTATCTCCGGCCAGTTCTATCAGCAGTTCGCGGTCACCATCGCGGCGGCGACGGCGATCTCGGGCCTCAACTCGCTGACCCTGTCGCCGGCGCTGGCGGCGCTCTTCCTGAAGGGCCGCCAGGAGCATCGCGCGCCGCGGGGGATCGGCCGCGTCGGCGCATTCTTCGCGAACGGCTTCAACGCGGGCTTCGACCTACTGGCGCGGGGCTATGCGGCGGTGGTCCGTTTCCTCGTCTCGTGGATCGCGACGCTCGCCATCATGGTGCTGGCGTTCGCGGCGCTGCTGGGGGCGACCTACTGGTTGCTGGACACGACCCCGCAAGGCTTCATCCCGCAGCAGGACCAGGGCTACGCCATCATCGTCGTGAAGCTTCCCGACGGCGCCTCGCTCTCGCGCACCGACGCGGTGACGCGGCGCGCCTCGGAGATCATCAAGGCGACGCCGGGGGTGGAGAACGCGGTCGCGTTCGCCGGCTTCTCGGGCGCCACCTTCACCAACCAGTCCGACTCGGCCGCGATCTTCGCCGCCTTCACCCCTTTCGAGGAGCGGCTGAAGGCGGGCGAGAGCGCCGATGCCATCATCGGAGCGCTCTACGGGCGGCTCCAGTCGATCGAGGAGGCGTTCATCATCGCCGTGCCGCCGCCCTCGGTGCGGGGCATCGGCCAGCAGGGCGGCTTCAAGATCCAGCTCCAGGATCGCGACAACGCCGAGGTCGACCGCGTCCTGGCGACCGCCTACCAGGCGATGGGCGCGGCGCGCCAGACGCCCGGGCTCGCGGGTGTCTTCACCACCTTCTCGGCGTCGAGCCCGCAGGTCTATCTCGACATCGAGCGCGAGAAGGCGCGGATGCTGAACGTGGCGATCCCCGACATCTTCGACGCGCTCGCCACCAACTTCGGCACCACATACGTCAACGACTTCAACGCCTTCGGCCGCGTCTTCCAGGTGCGCGCCCAGGCCGACGCGCCGTTTCGGGCCAATGTGGAGGATCTGCTTCGCCTCAAGATCCGCTCGGCGACGGGCGCGCTGGTACCGCTGGGCACCGTCATGTCGGTGCGCGAGGTGGCGGGACCGACGCTCGTCCAGCGCTACAACATGTATGTCTCCGTGCCGCTGCAGGGGAACGCGGCGCCGGGCACCTCGACCGGCACGGCGCTCGACACCATGGAGCGCGTGGTGAGCGAGGTCGCGCCCCCCGGCGTCTCCTACGAGTGGACCGAACTCGCCTTCCAGCAGCGGGCGACGGGGAACACGGCGGTGTTCATCTTCGGCCTCGCCGTGCTGTTCGCCTTCCTGGCGATGGCCGCGCTCTACGAGAGCTGGGTCCTGCCGATCGCCATCATCCTGATCGTGCCGCTGTCGATCCTCGCCGCCCTGATCGGGGTGAACATCCGCGGGCTCGACAACAACATCCTGACGCAGGTCGGCCTGGTGGTTCTCGTCGGCCTCGCCGCGAAGAACGCGATCCTGATCGTGGAGTTCGCGCGCCAGGGCGAGGAGGCGGGGCAGTCGCTCGTCGACGCGACGGTGGAGGCTTGCCGGTTGCGCCTGCGCCCGATTTTGATGACGGCGTTCGCCTTCATCCTGGGCGTCGTTCCGCTGATGCTCGCGGAGGGGCCGGGCGCGGAGATGCGCATCTCGCTCGGAACGGCGGTGTTCTCCGGCATGCTCGGCGTGACGTTCTTCGGGCTCTTCTTCACCCCGGTGTTCTACGTCGCCCTGCGCCGGCTGACGGGCGGGCGCAGGCGCGCCGCGCCGCCCGTCGAAATCGCGCCCAGTCCCACCCCTGCGGAGTGATGCCGCGCCAGACGGTTGGGCCGCTCTCGGCGGCCTGCCGGGCGCGGCTGCTTAAAGCTGGATGCCGCGGGTCAGCGCCCCGTCGACGACGAGGTTCGTGCCGGTCGTGAACGAGGAGGCGGGGCTCGCCAGGAAGACGACGCCGCGGGCGACCTCCTCGGGCTTGGCCATGCGGCCCGTCGGGTTGAGGGCGAGGGCCTGGGCGAAGAGGTCCGGATTGCCGGTTTCGATTTTCTGCCAGATGCCGCCGTCGAAGTAGGTGTTGCCCGGCGACACGGCGTTGGCGCGGATGTTCTTCGGCGCCAGCTTCACCGCGAGGCCGTGCATGTAGTGGACCAGCGCGGCCTTGTAGGCGCCATAGGCGGGGCCGGTGAAGTCGGTCTCGCGCCCCGACACGCTGGAGATCGCCGTGATCGACCCGGCGCTCGACTTCTCGAGCCACGGCATCGCCGTGTTGACGAGGCGGACGGTGTGCATGAGGTCGGTGTCGAACCCCTTCTTCCACGCCTCCTCGTCGTCGGCGACGGCCAGCGCGGAGACGTTGGCGACCACCATGTCGAGCCCGCCGAGCGCGCCCGCCGCCGCGGCGATGAACGCCTCCAGCGCCGCCTTGTCGGCGACGTCGACCGCCTGGCCGAACGCCTTGACGCCCTTCGCCTCCAGCGCGGCGACGGTGTCGGCCACCTCGCCGGCATTGCGGGCGCAGACCGCGACGTCGGCGCCTTCGGCGGCGAAGATCTCGGCGCAGCGCCGGCCGATCCCCTTGCTGCCGCCCGTGACGAGTGCTTTCAGGCCCTTGAGACCGAGATCCATGACAGCTCCTTAGACGAGGTATTTCTTCGCGATCGAGGCGCCGACCGTGTATTTCGGGTCGACCATGTTGCCGAGGCGGACCTTACCGCACATCGTCAGCAGCATGTATGCCTCCTCCACCGACATGCCGGTGGCGTCCGCGACGAGCCGGCAGAGCTCGCGGTAGGCGATGCGCGAGGCATCCTCCAGCGGCCGGGCGCTGCCGATGGTCATGATGAACTCTTCGTTCTCGAGCCGCGGCCAGCCGATGGTGTGCCCCTTGATGAGGTCCACCTGCAGTTCGACCGTGGCCGGCATCTCCATCGCGACGCCGCACAATTCGCCGTCGCCCTGCACCGCGTGGCAGTCGCCGACATAAAGGAACGCGCCGGCGGTGTTGACCGGCAGGTAGATGATCGCGCCCGGCCCGACGTCCGGCAGGTCCATGTTGCCGCCGTAATAGTCCGGCTGCAGCGAGGAGATCGCCTCGATCTCCGGGCTGGTGCCGATGGTGCCGATGAAGGGCTCGTAGGGCAGGGTGATCTTGTCGGACCAGTAGACGCCGTTCTCGTCGAGGCGGACCTTCTTCACCTTCTCCGGCAGCGGGTCGTTGAGGAGGGCGGTGTCGTGGGTCGCGACGAGACCGCCGAACTCGGGAATGAGGCAGGTGGTGCCCACCGGCTGCGGCCCGCGCGGCTTGATCGAGATGATCTTGACCGCGAGGCAGTCGCCCTTTTCGGCGCCCTCCACGTAGATCGGCCCGGTCTGCGGGTTGAGGAAGGGGAAGTTGAGGATTTTCGACGGCTGGTCGCTCTCCGAGGTGATCTTGCCCTCGAAGGCGTCGTGCGTCTCGACGGTGACGACGGCGCCGGGCTCGACCTTGAGAACCGGGTCGACGTAGGCGCCGTAGACGTAATGGAATTTGCCCTGGTCGGCGATGGTGATCGCATGGCGGGCACGCGCCTCGCCCTTCGCGACGCCGTCTCGGGCCATAAGTGAGGTTTCAAACCAGCTCACGTCAGTCACTCCGGATGATGAATTGTGTTTTCACAGTGCGAGGTGCTTTCGCACGACCTCGCGCGAGGCGATCTCTTCGGGGCCGAGCCTGGCGACGATGCGGCCCTTGTCGATGACAAAGCCGGACCGCGCCATCGACACGATCAGATCGAGGTTTTGCTCCACGAGCAAGACGGCGACGCCGGTCTCGGCGTTGAGGCGCTTCACGTTGCGCGCGATCTCCTGGACGATGGAGGGCTGGATGCCCTCCGACGGCTCGTCGAGCAGCATGAGGCGCGGCGCCCCGATCATCGCGCGGCCGATGGCGAGCTGCTGCTGCTGACCGCCCGAGAGCGTGCCGGCCGCCTGCTTCGCCCGCTCCTTGAGGATCGGGAAGAAGTCGTAGATGCGCTGGTAGTCGACCGGGCCGCGGCCGGCGCCGGCCGTCTCGCCCACGAGGAGGTTCTCCGCCACCGTGAGGCGGGGGAAGACTTCGCGCCCCTGCGGGATATAGGCGATGCCGAGCTTGGCGCGCCTGTCGGCCGGAAGGCGCGTCACGTCCTCGCCGCCGAAATGGATGGTGCCGGCCATCGGCGACAGGAGGCCGATGAGCGTCTTCATCAGGGTGGTCTTGCCGACGCCGTTGCGGCCGATCACGGCCACGATGTCGCCGGCATTGACGGACAGGTCGATGCCTTGCAGCACCGGCTTGCCGCCGTAGCCGCCGCGCAGCCCGGTGACGGTGAGGAGCGCGTCACTCGCCATGGCCACCTCCGAGGTAGATTTCCGCGACGCCGGGATGGGCGATGATCTCCGCGACGGAGCCTTGCGCGAAGATCGCGCCGAAGTGCAGCACCGTGACCCGCGACGCGATCTGCTGGACGAACGCCATGTCGTGCTCCACGGCGAGGATGGTGATGCCCTGGCCGTTGAGCTCGCGCAGCATCTCGCCGGTCTTGTGGGTTTCGTCGGGCGACATGCCCGCAGTCGGCTCGTCGAGGAGGAGGAGTTTGGGCTCCACGCCGACGGCCATGCCGATCTCGAGCCACTGCTGCTGGCCATGGCTCAGGGAGCCGGCGGGCTCGGTTGCGACATCGGTGAGGCTCGCGAAGTCGAGCACGCGCGCGATGGTGGCCTCGAGGTCATGTCCGTGCAGGTGGTTCTGAAAGGCGATGGTGAGGTTTTGCCGGACGCTCAGCGCCTTGAAGATGCCGGGCACCTGGAACTTGACGCTGATGCCCTTGCGGATGCGCGCGAAGGAGCGGGCGCGGGTGATGTCCTCGCCCATGAAGAGGATCTTGCCGCCATCGGGCCGATGCTCGCCCAGGACGAGGCGGAAGAAGGAGGACTTGCCCGCCCCGTTGGGGCCGATCAGGCAGTGCATCTCGCCCTCTTCCAGCGCGAAGTCGATGTCGCGCGCGACGTGGACGCCGCCGAAGCTCTTCTTGAGCTTCTCGGTCTGCAGGATCGTCATGCGCGCCTCCGCCGGGTGAGACGGCCTAGAAGGTTCGCCGCGCTGAGGACGATGCCGTCCGGCGCGAGGAGCACGATCAGGACGAGCAGCGCCCCCATCGCGACGAGGGCGTACTGGCTGCCGTAGATCGTCAGCGTCTGGAAGATGGACAGGACGAGGAGCGTGCCGATGAGGGTCGCGGTGATGTCGCGCCGGCCGCCGACGGCCACCCACACCACCGGCAGCGCGGCGGCGGTGAGGCCCATCGAATTCGGCGTGATGTACTGGCCCCAGGCGGTGTAGAGGACGCCCGACAGGCCCGCCAGGCCGCCGCCGATGACGAAGGCGAGGAGCTGGTAGAGGCGCACGTCGTAGCCCAGCATCTCGGTGCGCTCCGGGTTCTCGCGGATCGCCACGAGCACGTTGCCGAACGGCGAGTTGAGGAGCATGCGTAGCGCCAGGTAGACGATCACCGTCAGCGCGAGGAGCACGTAGTAGAGCGGCCGGTCCGCCCACAGCGCGATGTCGCCGCCGAACCAGGGCACGGTGAGGGGCGGCATCCCGGTCATGCCGTTGAAGCCGTTGAGGCGGGCGGTGCCGATGGCCCACTGCGGGCCGGCCGTCTGGGCCATGAAGGTCTCGAACACCAGGGTGACCGAGAGCGTCACGATGCCGATGAAGACGCCGCGGATGCGCCCGTAGAACATGAAGTAGCCCAGCACCGCCGCGAACAGCGCCGCGAGCGCGACCGCGATGACGAGGGCGAGGAAGGTGAAGCCGTATGCCTCGCCGATGTTGATCGTCAGCACGCCGTAGGCGTAGCCGGCGAGGCCGAAGAAGGCGGTCTGGCCGAAGGAGAGCGCGCCCGCGTAGCCCCAGATCACCGACAGGCCCATCGCCATGAAGGTCCAGACGAGGAAGTAGGCGGCGTTGCCGACCGTCCAGCCGTCGGCGAACAGCGGATAGGCGCAGGCGGCGACGACGACGAGGACGAACAGCGCCCAGAACCCGGCGCCGTGCCCGATGGTCTGCGGGCCTTCCAGGCGCGAGAACCACCGCGCCAAGCGCGAGCGTTGCGCCAGCGGCACGCGGTCGACGAGGCTTTCGTGCCCGCTGCCGGCGCTCATCGGCGGCTCCCCAGGATGAGACCGGACAGGCCGTTGGGCAGCACGCGGATCACCAGGATGACCGTGACGAGGAGGCCGATCTGGCCGAAGAACTGGCCGTACGAGGCGGTGAGGCTGGCGCGGATGATGGCGAGGATCGCCGCCGCCGGTGCCGCGCCGAAGAAGATGTCCGCCCCGCCGACGACGACGGTAACGAAGCTTTCCACGATGAAGGTGGCGCCCATGGTCGGCACCATGGTCATGGTCGGCGCGTAGAGCCCGCCGCAGAGGCCGGCGAGCGCCGCGCCCAGCGCGAAGGTGAGCGCGTAGACGCGCCGCGTGTCGACGCCGAGCGAGCGCGCCATCTGCGGCGCGGCGATGGTGGCCCGGGCGATGACGCCGTAGCGCGTGCGGTAGAACAGGAGCCACAGGGCGATGAGGATCGCGGCGGCGGCCGCCATCAGCACGAGGCGGTAGGCGGAATAGGAGAGGGCGCCGACCTCGACGCTTCCGAGCGGCGTGCCGACGCCCTGCATGGTGGAGCCGAGCACGATGAGGACTCCCTGCGTCGCGATCAGGCTGATGCCCCAGGTGGCGACGATGGAATCGAGCGGCCGATGGTAGAGGTGGCGGATGACGAGGCGCTCCACGAGGAGGCCGACGAGCACGGCCGCGATGGCGCCGCAGACGATTGCCAGCGGCAGCGGCAGGCCGACGCGGGAGAGGGCGACCGTCACGTAGGCGCCGCACATGATGAACTCGCCGTGCGCCATGTTGATCACGCCCATCATGCCGAAGATGACGGCGAGCCCCGCGGCGGACAGGACGAGAAAGGCAAAGGCGTCACCGAACTGGTATGCGACGGAGAAGGCGCTGGCGACAAAGTCCATTCGCACGGATCCTGTGGGGTTGGAGCGCTCTTGAGCTTGCCGGCAGGGGCAAGCGGCTCGGACAGCGCGGCAATCATAAAACGAGAGCCGATTGGGTGAACATGCGTGAACCCAAACGGCTCTCGGGTCGGTCGCGGCCCGCGTCCGG
>JAUIJH010000221.1 GCA_030431335.1 Alphaproteobacteria bacterium | reverse complement strand
GAGACCTTGTGCCGCGCCAGCCCCGCAGCGCCGGCGAGGAGTTTCAGCTCGCGCGCAAATGCCTGCCGCGTGAGGTGTCCCTCGCGCGATTTCGCCGGAAAGAGGTAGGTCTCGCGCTGCGGACCGCGCGCCGTCCGCCACGCCTCGACCGCGCGATAGGCCGCCTCGGTCAGGCGGGCGATCCGCTCGCGCCCGCCCTTGCCGCGCACCACCATCGCCGCGCTGCCCGGCCGCACCGCCGCGTCCGGCAGCGACACGAGCTCGCTTACCCGCAGCCCCGCGGCATACAGCAGCTCCACCAGCGCCAGGCGCCGCACGGACGCCGGATCGCCCGCTGCCGCCCCCTCCTCGGCCACCGCCAAGAGCGCGCTCACCTCGCCGACCGACAGGATCTTCGGCAGCGGCTTGACCTTTTTGGGCCCGCCCACCTGGGCCGCCGGGTCGTCCTCGCGCGCGCCCTCCGCGTAGAGGAAGCGCATGTAGCGGCGCACGGCCGACAGGCGGCGGTTCTGGGTCGTCGCCGCCTCCCCGTCCGCGGCCATCGCGGCGACGAAAGCGCTCACGTCGTCCGCGCCCGCCTGCTCCACGGTGCTGCCGCGCGAGGCGCACACCGCGCCGAAACGGCGCAGGTCGCCCCGATAGGCGGCGAGCGTATGGACCGACGCGTCCTTCTCGACCGCCATCATTTCCAGAAAGGCTTCCACCGACATGGCCTGCTCCATCGCCGCGCGAACGGGCACTATGGCTCCCCTGCTCTTGCGGTGAGGTGGATACTTCCGGCACAAGTTGATCGAGCCAATTCCTGCGGAACAACCTCGGGTATGCGTCGCGGGACTTGCGCTCGGCGGCGCGATTGTGTCGGCTGAGACGAACGGAGGCGGCACGCGCCGCAAAACGGGACCAATGGGCACAGAAGGCCTCGCAGTTCAGACGAGCGTGGAGCGGGCAGAACCGCTCATGCGCGACAACATCGTGCTGGTCGGTCTGCCCGGCGTCGGCAAATCGAGCGTGGGCAAGCGCCTGGCGGCGCGCCTGTCGCTGCCGTTCTGCGACGCCGACACGGCCATCGAGGCGGCCGCGGGCATGTCCATAGCCGATATCTTCAAGACCCACGGCGAGGCCGCCTTCCGCGAGGGCGAGGCGCGCGTGATCTCGCGCCTGCTGCGCGAGGGGCCGCAGGTGATCGCCACCGGCGGCGGCGCGTTCATGGCTCCGGCGACGCGCGCGGCCATCGCGGAGAACGGCGTCTCGGTGTGGCTCGACGCATCCAACGAGGTGCTGCTGTCGCGCATCGTGCGCCGCAGCAACCGGCCGCTCTTCCTCGACGTCGACCCGCGCCAGAAGCTCACCGAGCTGCGCCAGGCGCGCGACCCCGTGTTCGCCGAGGCGACGATCCGCATCGCCTCTTCGGCCGGCCCGCACGACCGGGTGGTCAACCGCATCATCAAGGCGCTCAAGGCCCACGACAGGCTGCCGCGCAAGCGTCTGCGAGGTCCATCATGCTGACCGAGGCCCTCGAGGAGCGGATCGCGGCTACCCCGGTGCGCGTGCACGTGCCGCTGCCCGGCCGCGAATACGACGTGGTGATCGGCGCCGGCCTCATGGACCGCGCGGGCACGCTGATCCGCGAGGCCCGCCCCATCCGCCGCGCCATGGTCGTCACGGACGACCAGGTGGGCCCGCTCTACCTGCCGCGCCTCGGCGCCGCGCTGGCGGCCGCCGGCATCGCCGCCCAGACGCACACCGTGCGCCAGGGCGAGCACAGCAAATCCGCGCCGGTGCTGTTGGAGGTGGTCGATGCCATCCTCGACGCGGCCTTGGAGCGCGGCGACGCGGTGATCGCGCTCGGCGGCGGGGTGGTGGGCGACCTCGCGGGGTTCGCCGCGGCCATCGTGCGGCGGGGCATGCCGTTCGTGCAGATCCCCACCTCGCTGCTGTCGCAGGTGGACTCGGCCGTCGGCGGCAAGACCGGCATCAACGCGCGCCAGGGCAAGAACCTGATCGGCGCGTTCCATCAGCCTTGCCTGGTGCTTGCCGACACGGACACCCTCGCGACCCTGTCGCTGCGCGAACGGCGCGCGGGCTATGCCGAAGTGGTGAAGGCCGGGCTGATCAAGGACGCTCCCTTCTTCGAGCGCCTCGAGGCGCTCGGCGCCGATGTCCTGAGCGAGGGGATCGCCCAGTCCATCGCCACGGCGGTCGCCATCAAGGCGGCTGTGGTGACGGCGGACGAGCAGGAAGCGGGCGAGCGCGCCCTCCTCAATCTCGGCCACACCTTCGCGCACGGCGTCGAGCGCATCGCCGGATTTGACGGGCGCGTGGTGCACGGCGAGGCTGTGGCGCTTGGTCTGTGCCTTGCATTTCGTCTGTCGGCGCGCCTTGGGCTGGCGAACGAGGTTGACGCGGACCGTGTTGCAGCCCACCTCACCGCGGTGGGATTGCCGACGACGTTTGCCGACTTGCCCGTGCGGTGCGTGGTACCGGAGCTGCAGTCCGCCATGGCGCAGGACAAAAAGGTGCAGAACGGCGTGATCCGTTTCATTCTCACGCGCGGTATCGGACAGGCATTCGTTTCGGACGGTGTCGATCCGGTGACTATCGCAGCGTTTTTGCAGGACGAGGGCCTACCGTCATCATGACCCGCTCGCACCGTCTCAGGACGGTCCGATAACATGGAGTGGGACCTGATCATCACGATTGGCGCCATCGCGGTGCTGCTCGTCCTGTCGGCCTTTTTCTCCGGCTCCGAGACCGCGCTGACGGCGGCCTCGCGTGCCCGCATCCACCAGCTCGAGAAGCAGGGCAACCGCAACGCCATCATCGCGGCGCGGCTGATGCAGACGCGCGAGCGGCTGATCGGCTCGCTGCTGGTGGGCAACAACCTCGTCAACATTCTCGCCTCGGCGCTGGCCACCAGCGCGCTGATCCGCGTCATGGGCGAGGCGGCCGTGGTCTACGCCACCATCATCATGACGGCGCTGGTGCTGATCTTCGCCGAGGTGCTGCCCAAGACGCTCGCCATCCTGCGCCCGGAAGGGTTCGCCGTCGCCGTCGCGCCGGCGGTGGGCGTGGTGATCACGATCTTCGCGCCGGTGACCTCGACGGTGAACCAGATCGTGCGGCTGATCCTGCGCCTGTTCGGCCTCAGGGCCGATGCGGGGCAGGTCTACTCCGCGCGCGAGGAAATCCGCGGCGCGGTGGACCTGCAGCACGCCGAGGGCGGCCTGCACAAGGCCGAGCGCGACCGGCTCGGCGCCCTCCTCGACCTCGCCGAGATCGACGTGTCGGACGTGATGGTGCACCGCACCCGCATTCGCTTCCTCAACGGGGACGATCCGCCCGACAAGATCGTGGAGGAGGTGCTCGCCTCCCCCTACACCCGCCTGCCGATGTGGCGCGGGCAGAGCGACAACATCGTCGGGGTGCTGCACGCCAAGGACCTGCTGCGCGCGGTGCAGGCCGCCAAGGGCGACATGAGCAAGTTGGACATCGGCTCCATCGCCGTCGAGCCCTGGTTCATCCCCGACACCACCAGCCTTCAGGATCAGCTCAACGCCTTCCTCAAGCGCAAGATGCACTTCGCCCTCGTCGTCGACGAGTACGGCGAGGTGATGGGCCTCGTCACGCTGGAGGACATCCTGGAGGAGATCGTCGGCGAGATCGAGGACGAGTACGACGTGGGCGTCGAGGGCGTGACGCCCCAGGCCGACGGCTCCGTGCTGGTGGACGGCTCGGTGACGATCCGCGATCTCAACCGCGCGCTCGACTGGTCGCTGCCGGACGACGAGGCGACCACGGCCGCCGGGCTCGTCATCCACGAGGCGCAGATGATCCCGGACACCAACCAGGCCTTCACCTTCCACGGCGTGCGCTTCGAGGTGGCCGAGCGCGAGCGCAACCGGGTGACGCGGCTGCGGTTGTCGAAGGTGCCGGACGCGGAGGAGGCCTAGGCCTCGTTCGGCCGGGCCGCCCGCTGGCGTCATCGCCAGCCGGCGCTACCTACTGCGCGTGGCGGCTCGCGTCCGCGCCGTAATAGTTGATGTAACGGTGCGAGATCCCGCTCACCGGCAGGATGATCATCACGTCGGTGGTGTCGAACTGCTTGTCCACCACCGCGCCGTCGGCGATGTAGGCGCCGAGCCGCAGATAGCCCTTGATCAGCGGCGGCAGGGCACGGAGCGCCTGCTTGGAATCGATCTGCTCGGGCGGGATGAGGTCCATCCGCTCGTAGCGGCGATCCACCGCGCGCACCCGCCATTCCGGCGGCGCCAGATGGTTGTGGTGCAGGTAGGACAGCACCGGTGCCAGCGCGTTGAGGTCGGTGCCCGACAGCGAGGCGCAGCCGAACAGCACGTCGACCTTGTGGCTGAGCGTGTAGGACCAGGCGCCGTGCCACAACAGCTCGACCGTGCGCTTGTCGCGATACGGCTTCAGCACGCACGAGCGGCCGAGCTCCAGGAAGCGCAGGCCGGGGTGGCGCTTGATCATCGCATCGATTGCGAACTCGGAGCCCGAATAGAACCCGTCATGGCTCTCGGCGATTTCCTGCCGCAGCATGCGGTAGGTGCCGACCACGCGCGGCTTGTGCCGGCGGAAGGGCCGCGCCGCGACGTTGTGATCCAGCACCAGCAGGTGGTCGCACAGCTCGTCGAAGCGGTCGCGGTCGCGCCGGGTGGCCATGGCGTAGGAATCGGGCTGGGCCGCGAGCTCCTCGTAGAACACCTGGTAGCGCACCTGCTGGGCGCGGCGCACTTCGCTCGCGTTGCGCGCCAGGCGCACCTCGAGCGTACCGAGCTGGCCGATGGTCGGCGTCTTGCGGTCCAAAGGCTCGCTGCGCTTGCCCTTGAGAGGGGGGTGAACGCCGAACCACATGCGCGCATGGGGCTGGGGCGCGCGCGCACGCGGCACGAAACGGCGCACCACGGGGCTGAGCGAACGCAGCTTGGCAGCGGCTCGCCCTTTGCGACGGCCGCGCAGGTCAGTGATCAACGTCCGGGCCTCCGCCTGACCGTCGACCTGAACAATCGCATTATCGTTCGGCGCCTCTTGTTCCATCAGCTCAGCTCGGCCTGGGACCAGCGCCGCGCCGGCCGAAATTATGGTGGCAAGCGCGCCGACGCAATGGTGTGCGACGGCTACACGCGTTTGCGTGCGATGAAATCCCATGTTCGCCCCACTTGCATTTGGTGCAAATAACTACTAAAGGTTGTTTCTGTCCATTGTTAGTCCGTAGGTTGATGCAGGTCGATGTTGAGCCGCGTCACAACAATCGCATTCCGCGGTATCGAGGCCGTGCCTGTCGCCGTGGAGGTGCAGGTCGCCTCCGGTACGGTCGCTTTCTCGATCGTCGGATTGGGTGACAAGGCCGTTGCCGAGAGCCGCGATCGGGTGCGCGCCGCCCTGTCGGCCGTCGGCCTTTCGCTGCCGCCGCGGCGGATCACGGTAAATCTCGCCCCGGCGGACCTGCCCAAGGCCGGCAGCCACTACGACCTTCCCATCGCGCTGGGGTTGATGGCCGCGCTCGGCGCCATCCCGGCCGAAGCGGTTGTCGAAAGCGTGGTCCTGGGCGAGTTGGGGCTGGACGGGCGCGTGGTGGGGGTCGCCGGGGTGCTGCCGGCGGCCGTCGCGGCCGGCGCGCTGGGCAAGATGCTGATCTGCCCGGCCGTGGACGGGCCGCAGGCCGCCTGGGCCTCGCAGGATCTCGATATTCTGGCGCCCGCCAGCCTTCCCGCCCTCGTCAACCACTTCGCCGGCCATCAGATCCTGTCGCGCCCCCGCCCGCGCATGGGGGCCGGCACCGTCCATGTCGGCGACCTGACCGACGTCAAGGGCCAGGAAAGCGCCAAGCGCGCGCTCGAGATCGCCGCGGCGGGGGGACACAACCTGCTCCTCGTCGGCCCGCCGGGGTCCGGCAAGTCGATGCTGGCGCAGCGCCTGTCGACGATCCTGCCCCCCCTCGACGCGCAGACGCTGCTGGAAAGCGCGATGATCCGCTCCGTCGCCGGCCAGTTCGATGACGGTGGCCTCTCCACGTGCCCGCCCGTGCGCGCGCCGCACCACTCGGCTTCGATGGCGGCGCTGATCGGCGGCGGCCCCAAGGCACGGCCGGGCGAGGTGTCGCTGAGCCACGGCGGCGTCCTGTTCCTGGACGAGTTGCCCGAGTTCGCGCCCCAGGTGCTCGACGCGCTGCGCGAACCGCTCGAGACGCGGCAGGCGATGATCTCGCGCGCCCACCACCGGGTCTGCTATCCGGCCCGCTTCCAGCTTGTCGCGGCGATGAACCCGTGCCGCTGCGGGATGGCGGGCGAGCCCGGCCACACCTGCAAACGCGGCAAGAGCTGCGCGGACGACTACCAGGCCCGCCTGTCCGGCCCCCTGCTCGACCGGATCGATCTCAACATTCGCGTCGGGGCCATCACGCCGGCGGATCTAAGGGCGCCGGCGGGCGAGCCGTCGCGGGTCGTTGCCGAACGGGTCGCCAAGGCGCGCGAGCGCCAGGCCCAGCGCCTCGCCCAGTACGGCGTGCGCACCAACGCCGAGTGCGGTCCCAACCTCATCGAAAAGGTGCTGAACGTGGGCGAGGAGGCGATCGCCCTCCTGGACCGCGCCGCCAGCCGGCAGCCGATCTCCGCGCGCGCCTACCACAAGACGATAAAGGTCGCCCGCACTATCGCCGACCTTGCCGGCAGCGACGCCATCCAGCGCTCCCACATGGCCGAAGCACTCGCCTACAAGGCGCCATCGTAAACCATGACGATGAATTATGTTTTACCCTTTGCGCCGTCTCAGGCAATAAAGCGCGTCATGTCACCGCGGGTCCTCATTGATGCGCACGAAGCCGCCCTCGCCCTCAAGAGCGAGCTCGCGGCCGCCCGGCACGCCGTGGTGCTGACGGGCGCGGGTCTGTCGACCGAATCCGGAATCCCCGATTTCCGTAGCCCCGGCGGCATCTGGTCCCGCATGAAACCCATCGAGTACGGCGAGTTCTGCGCCGACGAGGACGCCCGTCTGGAAGACTGGCGCCGCCGTTTCGAGATGGATGCGCTCTTCCGCGCCGCCGAGCCCAACGCCGCTCACCGTGCCATTGCGCGCCTGTGCCAAACCGGCCCGGTGGACCTGGTCGTGACGCAGAACATCGACGGCCTGCACACCCGGGCCGGCACCCCGGCCGACAAGCTGATCGAGATCCACGGCACCGCGTCCCACGCCCACTGCCTGTCCTGCCGTGCCCGGCACGAGATCGCCGAAGTGCGCGCCCTCATGGACGAGACCGGCGCCTCGCCGCGCTGCCGCGTGTGCGGCGGCCTGGTCAAGGCGGCGATCGTGTCGTTCGGCGAGCCGATGCCGGAGGACGACCTTTTGCGCGCGCAG
>JAUIJH010000220.1 GCA_030431335.1 Alphaproteobacteria bacterium | reverse complement strand
TGCGCAGCACGCACAAGAAAAACTCACGCTCACCGACCGAGAGTGGCGGGAGAAGCTGACCGATGATCAATATCGGGTGACCCGCAAACACGGGACCGAGCGGGCCTTCACAAGCCCTCTCAATGAAGAGAAGCGGCCCGGCACATTCAATTGCGTGTGTTGCGGGCAACCATTATTCCGCACCGAGGCGAAATTCGAATCGGGAACCGGCTGGCCGAGTTTTTACGAGCCGCTCTCCGCCGACGCCGTGGAAGACCATGAAGACCGTTCCTGGTTCATGCGGCGCACGGAGACGCGGTGCGCGCGGTGCGACGCGCATCTCGGCCATGTGTTTCCCGATGGCCCGCAGCCGACGGGCCTGCGCTATTGCATGAACGGCGTCGCCCTCGACTTCGAACCGGACGAAAAATGACACTCGACACGACCACCGGCCCTGCGCCCATCGCCGAGCGGCGCCCCCACTCGGCCACCCACCACGGCGTGACGGTGGAGGACCCCTACCACTGGCTTCGCGCCGAGAACTGGCGCGAAGCCATGCAGGATCCTTCGCTCCTGCCCGCCGACATCGCCGCCTACCTCTCGGCCGAGAACGACCACACCGACCAGGTGATGGCGCCGGCGGAGGAACTGCGCCAGACGCTGGTGAAGGAGTTGCGCGGACGGATCGCGGAGGACGATTGGTCGGTGCCGACCCCGGACGGCGCCTTCGCCTACGGCATCACCTATGCGGAGGGCGCAGAGCAGCCCTGCCTGGTGCGCATGTCGCGGGCCGAAGGCACTGCCGTCGCCCCCGACAATCCGCCCGATGGGGCTGAAATGCTGCTCGACGCCAACAAGGAAGCGGCCGATTCGCCCTATTTCCGGCTCGGCTCGGCGGTTCACTCGCCCAATCACGCCTTTCTCGCCTGGACGTCGGACCGCTCCGGCAGCGAACTCTTCACCCTTGCCGTGCGCGATCTCGCCACCGGCGCCGACACCGTCCTCCTCGAGGGGGTGACGCCGTCGGCCGCCTTCGCCGCCGATGCACGCACGGTGTTCGCGGTGGAGATCGACGAGAACCACCGTCCGGCCACCGCCGTCGCCAAGGCCGCCGGCGACGATCGGCGCGTCATCTACGAGGAGGCCGACCCTGGCTTCTTCGTCTCCGTCGGCGAGACGCTGTCGGGCGCCTTCATCGTGATCAACGCGCACGACCACGAGACGGCCGAAGTGCGGCTCGTGGACGCGCGCGACCCGCTGGCGCCACCGCTCCTGGTCGCCGAACGGGAGGTGGGCGAGGAGTACGACGTCGCCCACCACGAGGATGTGCTGTTCATCCGCACCAACCGCGAGGCGGAGGATTTTCGCATCGTGCGCGCGCCGCTCGCCGCGCCGGGGCGCGAGAATTGGGAGGACATCGTCCCCCACCGGCCGGGCATCCTGATCGTCGACATGGTGGTGTTCGAGGGCTACCTGGTGCGCCTCGAGCGCGAGCATGCCCTCCCCCGCATCGTCATCCGCCGCCTGCTCGACGGCGACGAGCACACCATCGCCTTCGACGAGGAGGCCTACTCGCTGGGCATCTCGGAGGGGCACGAGTTCCAGACCGAGACCCTGCGCTTCACCTATTCCTCGATGACGACCCCCACCGAAGTCTGGGACTACGACATGGGCACGCGCGAGCGCCGGCTGCGCAAGCGCCAGACCATTCCCTCCGGCCACGACAGCGCCAACTACGTCACGCGCCGCCTCATGGCGCCCGCGCCGGACGGCGAGTTGGTGCCGATCAGCCTGCTGCACCACATCGATACGCCCATCGACGGGACCGCGCCGTGCCTCCTCTACGGCTACGGCTCCTACGGCATCTCGATCCCCGCGAGCTTCAGCACCAACGCGATGAGCCTCGTCGACCGCGGCTTCGTCTATGCCATCGCCCACATTCGCGGCGGCATGGAAAAGGGCTTTGCCTGGTACAAGAACGGCCGGCGCGAGCACAAGGAGAACACGTTCGGCGACTTCATCGCCGCCGCGGAGCACCTGTGCGCCGAGCGCTACACCAGCGCGGGCCGCATCGCGGCGCAGGGCGGTTCGGCCGGCGGGATGCTGATGGGCGCCGTCGCCAACCGCGCGCCCCACCTGTTCGGCGCCATCGTCGCCGAGGTGCCGTTCGTGGACGTGCTCGCCACCATGCTCGACGACACCTTGCCCCTCACCCCGCCCGAGTGGCCCGAATGGGGCAACCCGATCGCCGACGAAGCCGCCTTCCGGCGCATCATGGGCTATTCGCCGGTCGACAATGTCGCCCCCCAGCCCTACCCGCACGTCCTGGCGCTCGCGGGCGTCTCGGATCCGCGCGTCACCTACTGGGAGCCGGCCAAGTGGGTCGCGCGCCTGCGGGCAAGCGCCACCAACGAGCCCACCATCTTGTTGAAGACCAACATGGAGGCGGGCCACGGCGGCGCGTCGGGCCGCTTCAAGCGGCTCGAGGAGGTGGCGCTGGTGCAGGCGTTCGTGCTTGCCACGGTGGGCACGGCAACGGTGTGAACGCCGTCGCCGTTCACGCCGTCACGATTTCATGTCGGCGTGAGCTGCTCTATATGATTCAATGAATTGAAGCAGCACCAGAGTCCGGCCGCGGCTTGGCCGGACGGGCGCACACCGGCGCGAATGGGGGAGAGTGGACATGAAGACAATCGCGTGCGCGGTGGCGGCTGCGGCAGCGCTGGCGGCAAGCCTCGCACCGACACCGACCCTCGCCCAGTCCGGGACCGATTTCACGCAGCCCATCTGGTCGCGCATCTATTCGATCACGCCACGCTGCCGCGCCAATCCGGACTATCCCATCGTCGGGCGCGTGGCCGGCTATGTGGCCGGGGGCGGCGGACGCAACCGGCTGTCGTGGGTGGGGTGCTTCCCCTCGATGGCCGAATGCGAGGCATGGCGACGGATCGCGCGCGGCCAAGTGGTGCCGCCGGTTCAGCAGAACGCCTGCGAACCCCGCTTCTGAGCCACGAAAAAGGGCTGCGGCGTACCGCAGCCCTTTGAATTGTCAGCTGGCCGCGCCCATCAGCTCGGCGACATATTCCCAGTTGACCAGATTGTCGAACCAGGCTTCCAGGTATTTCGGCCGCGCGTTGCGGTAGTCGATGTAGTAGGAGTGCTCCCACACGTCGACGCCGAGCAGCGGCGTCGCGCCGTGCACCAGCGGGTTCTCGCCGTTCGGCGTCTTCATGATCTCGAGCTTGCCGTCCTTCAGCGCGATCCAGGCCCAGCCGGAGCCGAACTGGCCAGCGCCCGCGGCGAGGAAGTCGGCGCGCGCCTTGTCGTAGCCGCCGAGGTCGGAATCGATCTTGGCCGCCACTTCGGACGGCATCGTGCCCTTGCCGCCGTTCGCCGTCATCCACTTCCAGAAGTGGATGTGGTTGTAGTGCTGGCCGGCATTGTTGAAGAGGCCGGGATTGGTCCCGAAGCTCTTTTTCACGATGGTCTCGAGCGTCTCGTTCTCCAGACCGGAACCTTCGAGCAGCTTGGAGCCGTTGGTCACGTAAGCCTGGTGGTGCTTGTCGTGATGGAATTCGAGCGTCTCGGCCGACATGTAGGGCGCGAGCGAATCGTAGGAATATGGCAGGTCGGGGAGTTGGAACGCCAAAGGAGCCTCCAGATCGTTGTGTCGCCGTGGCGACGGTCTCGTTGAGGCGAACCTAGTCGCTCTGGCGCGGCAATCAACTCAGCAATCAATTTCACCGCTCTTGTGGGCAAGGAATCGCGCCGAGTTCGCCCCTCACGCGTGGGCGAACTCCCAATACAGCCTGCGCGCGAGCTTTGCGACGGGGCCCGGCTGGAACGCGCGGTCCTCGATTTTGATCACCGGCGACACCTTGGCGTAGTTGCCCGTGGTGAACACCTCGTCGGCGGCGAGGAAGTCGTCCACGCCGAGCGTCGTCTCGCACACTGCCATGTTGGCCGCGCGCAGGAGATTGATCACCCGCTGGCGGGTGATGCCGGCGAGGAAGGTGTGATTGGGCACCGGCGTCGCCACGACCCCGTCCTTGACGAGAAAGATGTTGGCCGTGGCGGCTTCGGCGACGTTGCCCAGCATGTCGAGCACCAGGGCGCTGTCGAAGCCGCGCGATTTGGCCTCGCGGATGGCGCGCGCGTTGTTGGGGTAGAGGCAGCCGGCCTTGGCGTTGGTCGGCATCGTCTCCAGGGTCGGGCGGCGGAAGGGAGACACGGTCAACGCGCTGCCGCGAGGCTCGGGCATCGGCGTTTCATAGAGGCACATGAGGAAGCGCGTGGTGGCGCTGTCGGGCGCGACCATCGACGGGCCGCCGGCCTCGGGCCAGTACATCGGACGGATGTAGAGCTCCGCCCCGGACGGGAATTTCGTCAGCCCCTCGCTCGCGATCTCCATCATCGCGCCCACCTCCATGGTGGGCACGAGCCCCATCGCCTCGGCCGACTCGTTGACGCGCGCCAGATGCAGGTCGAGGTCCGGCGTCACGCCCTCGAACGCACGCCCACCGTCGAATACGGACGAGCCGAGCCAGAATGCGTGGGTGCGCGGACCGATCAGCGGCGGGTTGCCCTCCAGCCACTGCCCATCGACGAAGGTCCACGTGCGCGTCCAGTCAGCCATTCGTCATTCCTTTCCGGCCTCGGCGCCTTATGGTGTAGGACGGCGCCAAGCGAGGGGAAAGTCTCATGCACGCCGTCTATGTCTTCGACGCTTATGGCACGCTGTTCGATGTCCACGCAGCGGTCCGCAAGCATGCCGGCGCGGTGGGCCCGCAGGCGGACCGTTTGTCGGCGCTTTGGCGCACCAAGCAGCTCGAATATTCCTGGACGCGGGCGCTGTCGGGCCACTACCGCGACTTTTGGGCGCTGACGGAGGATGCCCTCGATTACGCCTTCGCCAAGGTCGACGCGCCCACCGACGCGCGCGAGGCGCTGCTCGATGCCTATCGCACGCTCGATGCCTACGCGGAGGTGATCGACGTGTTGACGACGCTGAAGCAGGCGGGCGCCGTCACCGCCATCTTGTCCAACGGCTCGCCGGCGATGCTGGAACTGGCCGTCAACGCCGCCGGGATCGGGCCGCTGCTGGACGATGTGATTTCGGTGGAGAGCCTGGCGAGCTACAAGCCGCTGCCGGCCGTCTACGAACTGGTGACGACGCGGTTCCGCGCCTTTCCGCAAACGGTGTCGTTTCAGTCGTCAAACCGCTGGGACATTGCCGGTGCCACCGCTTTCGGCTTCCGCACCGTGTGGATCAACCGGACGGGCGAGCCGGACGAATATGCCGACCTGCCGCCCGCGGTGACGCTCTCATCCCTCAACGGGCTGGAGCGCGTCTGACCGACGCGCTCCCCTCGTTTGCCGATCAGGCCTTGGACGCGCCCACGCCCGGCGGCAACTGCTTGGGCATGGAGCCGTTGCGCGCCGCCATCGCCAGCGCCGTCAGCGCGGCACCGTGCACGATGAACTCGATGGCGACGAACATGCCGATCACCCAGCCCCATTCGGTGAACCAGGCCTGCGCCGATTCGGCGGTGGCGATCGCTTCCTCGGTCGGCAGGTCGACAATCGAGTAGATCAGGATGCCGAGCAGGATCGAGATGGCGCCCGACAGGCCGAGCCACACCGTGGCCGAACCGCCGCCGCGCACCTGGAAGGCCATGATGATGCGCAACACGCCGGTGACGACGAACATGGCGCCGATCAGCAGCGTGAGCCACCAGGCGCTCTGCACCGGCATCCCGATGAGGATGACGCCGGCTGCGAGATAGAGGAGACCCAGCAGGATGTGGGACGCGACGGCCTTCCAGCCACGGCAGCGGAAGGCGTCGATCAGCTGCGCGATGCCGCCGATCACGGCCAGCACGCCGAACCACAGGACCGACAAGATCGTCAGCCAGTAGGTCATGCCAAGCCCGATCAGGCCGAGAATGGCCATGAACAGGCCGAGACCGAGCATCCATTTCCAATTGAGGGTCAGATCGCCAAAAATGGGGTCTTTCACCACAATATTGTCGTCAGTGCTCATGCAACCTCCTCATCCTGCTCGCCGCGCGAGAGTTCGCTGCTTTGATGCCTAAAGCGCCTCCATATAACAACCTTTTGTGTCAATCCGCGCAGCGCGCGATGAAAAGACGCTCGCCGCGTCAGGCGATCGGGTTGCCGCCGGTGGCGCCGATGGTCTCGCCGATCATGTAGGCCGATTCCTGCGTCGCCAGGAAAACGAAGGTGGAGGCGAGCTCGGCCGGTTGTCCGGGCCGGCCCATCGCCGAGCCGGCGCCGAATTTCTCGACCTTTTCCGCCGGCTGTCCGTGCGAGGGCTGCAGCACGGTCCAGAACGGGCCGGGCGCGATGGCGTTAACCCGCACCCCCTTCTCGATCGCCTGCTGGGCAAAGGCCTGGGTGAAGCCGCGGATGAAGAATTTGGTGGCGGCGTAGTCGAGCAGGCCGGGGCTCGGATCGTAGCCCTGGGTGGAGGACACGTTGATGATGGTCGCGCCCGGCGGCAGCAGCGGCAAGGCCGCCTTGGAAAGCCAGAACAGCGCGTAGCAATTGGTCTTGAGCGTCCGATCAAACTGCTCGGTGGTGAGGTCGGCGATGGTGTCCTGGGTGATCTGATATCCCGCATTCAGCACCACCGCGTCGAGGCCGCCCATGCGCTCGGCCGCTTCGCGCACCAGACGCTGGCAGAACGCCTCGTCGCGCAGATCGCCCGCGATGCCGGTGATGTCGCCTCCCTCCGCCTCGGCAAGGGCGAACAGCGAGCGTGCGTCCTCCTCTTCCTCCGGCATGTGGTTGATGACCACCTTCGCGCCCTCGCGCATATAGGCGATGGCCGCGGCCCGGCCGAGCCCGCTGTCGCCGCCGGTGATGAGCGCCTTGCGCCCCACCATGCGGCCGAGCCCCTTGTAGGTTGCCGCGCCATCGTCCGGGTTCGGCTGCATCCGCGCCTCGATGCCGGGCTTATCCTGCTCCTGCCGGGGGAACGGCGGGGTGGGATACTCGTCGCGCGGATCGCGGATCTCGTACTGGTTGCGTTTGTGGTCGTCCATTGCTGGGCCTCCGCTGCTCGATTGGGGTTTGCGCAGGCAACGGCTGGACAAATGAAAATGTTCCTCGCCCGCGCAACATGGCGGCCAGCGGGTCCGGAAATCGCCGTTTATAGGATTCCCCTATACGAGGAGCGTTAATTTTTGACTAGACAATAGGCGATGACTGCAACAGTGAACCCTTATCATTGGAGGAGTTCGACATGGCAGATCGTCCCAAACTGACGACGACGGCCGGCGCGCCGGTCCCGAGCAACCAGGATTCCATTTCGGCCGGCGAGCGCGGCCCGCTCCTGCTGCAGGACTACCAGCTGATCGAGAAGCTGGCGCACCAGAACCGCGAGCGCATTCCCGAGCGCACCGTGCACGCCAAGGGCTGGGGCGCTCACGGCACGCTC
>JAUIJH010000024.1 GCA_030431335.1 Alphaproteobacteria bacterium | reverse complement strand
GGCCCGCGGACGCTGGAGCAGCTCGAAGCCTATCTCGGCGCCACCGAGATCGTGTGGACCGATGCCGACGAAGCGTTTGTCGAAAGCCTGGTGCCGACCGGCTCCACCGCCGTGCACCACTATGTCGACCCGGCCTATCCCTTCGAAGGGCGCCGCCACAATTGAAGTTGATGTGCGCGGGTTGGGAAAGGGTGCTATAGCGCGCATCTCGGGGCGGGGACTGATCCCTGCCCGCCCAACAGCGGATCGTTCATGCTGAAATTCTACTTCCACACGACGCCGAACCCCATGAAGGTGGCGCTGCTCCTGGAGGAGCTGGGGCTCGACTACGAGGCGGTGGCCCTCGACACCTACAAGGGCAACCAGCACTCGCCGCAGTTCAAAGCGATCAACCCCAACGGCAAGGCGCCGGCCATCGAGGACGATGGCAAGCGCGTATTCGATTCCACCGCGATCTGCCTCTACCTCGCCGAAAAGCACGGTGCCCTGCTGGGCGATCCGGCCAACCGCGGCGAATTGTTGTCGTGGCTGTTCTGGATTGCCTCCGGGCTCGGCCCGTTCTCCGGCCAGTGGGTGCACTTCCAGACCGCCGGCGCGAACGAGGGCGGCGAATACGCCAAGCGCCGCTACCGCTTCGAGGCGCACCGCCACTACCGCGTGCTCGACGAGCACCTGGCGGGCCGCGCGTTCATGGTGGGCCACGACTACACCATCGCCGACATCTGCGCCTGGGGTTGGGTGGACCGCAACGTGCGCGTGCTGGGCGAGGGCGGCATCGACGCCTACCCCAACGTCAAGCGCTGGTACGAGGCGGTCAACGCTCGCCCGGCCGTCGCGAAGGCCCGCGACCTGCCGCAGCGCCTCGCGTTCAAGACCGATTTCGACGAGGAAACGGCCCGCTCGCTGTTCCCGCACAACTTCGCCGAAACCGGTTCTTGACCAACCGGACGTGACGCATGCGAGGACCGCGGCGCGGCGATGCCCTGCCGCGGTCCGTCGCCGTCAGTTGCCCATCGTGGCGAGGGCGTTGTTGACCAGCTCCATGCAGCGCGCATAGTCGCCACGGTCCAGCGCAGTCTGGGCCTGGCGGTTGTCGTTGCGCGCACGGTCGAGCAGGCCGCTGTCGCCCGTGTGGCCCGCGCGGTCCCGGATCAACTCGGTCAACTCGACGATGGCGTTGGTGCAATCTTCCTGTGACTGAGCCATTGCGGCGAGCGGGGTGAGCATCGTCAGCCCGAGAATGACGCCCGCGATGATGTGTTGGTTGCGCATTGTTTTCCTTGTTGTCGCCGATCGCCGCCGCGTCACGCGGTCCGGCCGCACCATCATAGCCGCGGTCGTTTTGTCGTCCCAGGGCGTTGGCTATTCTTCCGGCTCGGTGGTGAACTGGAGCGGGTGGCCGGCCCCCTTGGCGAGGTCGGTCGCCTCGGTCGCCTTCGATTCGGCGATGTCGCGCGGATAGACCGAGACGACGCACGCCCCGCGCGTATGCGCCACGTACATGATGCGCGAGGCCGTCTCCTCGCCGATGCGAAACACGGCCTGCAGCACCCGCACCACGAAGTGGCGCGGCGTATAATCATCGTTGAGCAGGATCACCTTGTGGAGCTTGGGCCGCTCCACCTTCGGCTGGATCTTCGGCTTTTCTTTGAGTTCGGTGCTCATCGGCGGTCTCCCGCTTCGCAATCAATTTTTCGCATTGTTGATGTCGGCGCGGGCGGGGTTCAACTCCCCGGCCGGCCCGTCTTGCGCTTGCGGCGGGCGCGCTTCTTCACGTCGGCCGGGTCCTCGTGCGAGCCGATGCCGACCTTGTAGCGGGTGACGAGGCCGGCGTCGTTCTCGTCGGATTTCGGCGGCAGCGGCTTCTGGCGCGGCTTTTCGGTGCGCTTCACCGTCATCTCGTCCAGCGTGTTCTTGCGTGCGCGGGTCGCTGGCAGCGCGTCCTCCTCCTCCGGCGCGAGGCCGTCGAGGAGGGGGGAGCGGCGAACGCGGCCACGGTCGGTGCCGGGGCCCATGTCGTCGAGGCTCGGCTTCTTGGCGCGGGTCGGCAGATTGGCCGACGTGCCGTAGGTGCGCTCGCCCTGGTAGCGGCCGGCGGCCAACTCGATGTCGCGCTGGCGCGCCATCGGGTCGTCGGCGATCAGAAGCTCGGTCTGCTGCAGGCGCTTCAGCTCGTCGCGCAGGCGGGCGGCTTCCTCGAACTCCAGGTTGGCGGCCGCGTCGCGCATCCGGCGCTCCAGCTCCTCAACCGTCACCTTCATGTTGTGGCCGATGCCGGGGCGGTCGTCCGCCACGCCCTTGTCGACGCGCACGTGATCGCGCTCGTACATCGATTCCAGGATGTCGCCGATGGAGCTGCGGACCGATTCGGGCGTGATGCCGTGCTCTTCGTTGTAGGCGACCTGCTTCTCGCGCCGGCGGTCGGTCTCGGCGATGGCGCGTTCCATCGAGCCGGTCATGTTGTCGGCGTAGAGGATCACGCGGCCGTCGATGTTGCGCGCCGCGCGGCCGATGGTCTGCACCAGCGAGGTTTCCGAGCGCAAAAACCCTTCCTTGTCCGCGTCGAGGATCGCCACCAGCGCGCACTCGGGAATGTCGAGCCCCTCGCGCAAAAGGTTGATGCCGACGAGCACGTCGAAGGCGCCCAGCCGCAGGTCGCGGATGATCTCGATGCGCTCGATGGTGTCGATGTCGGAGTGCATGTAGCGCACGCGGATGCCGTTGTCGTGCAGGTACTCGGTCAGGTCCTCGGCCATGCGCTTGGTCAGCGTGGTGGCGAGCGTGCGGTAGCCCCTTGCCGCCACCTCGCGGATTTCGCCCAGGAGGTCGTCCACCTGGTGCTTGGCCGGGCGGATCTCCACCGGCGGGTCGATCAGCCCGGTCGGCCGGATCACCTGCTCGACGAAGACGCCGCCGGCTTCCTCCATCTCCCAACTGCCGGGCGTCGCCGACACGGCCACGGTCTGCGGGCGCATGATGTCCCACTCCTCGAAGCGCAGCGGCCGGTTGTCCATGCACGAGGGCAGGCGGAAGCCGTATTCGGCCAAGGTAGCCTTGCGGCGGAAGTCGCCTTTGTACATGGCGCCGATCTGCGGCACCGTCACGTGGCTCTCGTCGAGGAAGACGATGGCGTTGTCGGGCAGATACTCGAAGAGGGTGGGGGGCGGCTCGCCGGGCTTGCGGCCGGTGAGGTAGCGCGAATAGTTCTCGATGCCGGCGCACGACCCGGTCGCTTCCAGCATCTCGAGGTCGAAGCGGGTGCGCTGCTCCAGCCGCTGCGCCTCCAGCAGGCGCCCGGCATTGTCGAGCTCCACCAGGCGGTGCTTCAGCTCCTCCTTGATGGACTTCATCGCCTGCTGCAGCGTCGGCCGCGGCGTCACGTAGTGCGAGTTGGCGTAAACCTTGACGAGCTCCATCTCCTCCTGCTTGCGGCCGGTGAGGGGGTCGAACTCGGTGATGCTCTCCACCTCGTCGCCGAACAGGGAGACGCGCCAGGCCCGGTCCTCGTAGTGCGCGGGGAAGATCTCGACGGTATCGCCGCGCACACGAAAGGTGCCGCGCACGAAATTCGCGTCGGAGCGCTTGTATTGCAGGGCCACCAGGTCGGCGAGGAGTTGGCGCTGGTCCAGGCTCTCGCCAACCTGGATCGAGAACGTCATCGCCGTATAGGTCTCGACCGAGCCGATACCGTAGATGCACGAGACCGACGCGACGATGATGACGTCGTCGCGCTCGAGCAGCGAGCGGGTGGCCGAGTGGCGCATCCGGTCGATCTGCTCGTTGATGGAGGATTCCTTCTCGATATACGTATCGGTGCGGGGGACGTACGCTTCCGGCTGGTAATAATCGTAGTAGGAGACGAAATACTCTACGGCGTTGTTGGGGAAGAACGACTTGAATTCGCCGTAGAGCTGCGCGGCCAGCGTCTTGTTGGGGGCGAGGATCAGCGCGGGCCGCTGCATCTTCTCGATGACCTTGGCCATCGTGTAGGTCTTGCCGGAGCCGGTGACGCCGAGCAGCACCTGGCAGCGCTCCTCCGCCGACAGTCCCGCCGTCAGCTCGGCGATGGCCTGCGGCTGGTCGCCTTTCGGCTCGTACTCGGACTGGACTTCCAGCGGGACGCCGCCCTCGGATTTTTCCGGGCGCGGCGGGCGGTGAGGCTGCCACTCGCCGGCGCGAAATTCCGGCCGGCCGGTCTGGATCAGCTGCTCCAGCGCGGCGACGGTGGCCGTGGCGCCCGATTGCGGCAGCGCCTCGGCGTCCTCCAGCGTGATGTCGAGGCCGGGCACGGGGTTGAGACCGGCGCCGGCGCGCTCGCGGGCGGTCGCCTTGCCACCCATCGACGTGCCGCGCGCGGTGCGGCCGGCGGCGGCGTTGCCCTTGGCGCGGGTTGTCTTGGCGCCGTCCTTGGCGGTCTTGGCTTTTTTGGGAGCCTGTGCGGGCGCCGCCTCCGCCTCGCCGTCGACCTCTTCGGCCCAGGCGCTCACGGAGCGAGCGTTTGCGTCCTTGCTAACATTCTCGTTGTGTTCCGCCATCACACCGATATGGCGCATCGGGGGCGTCATGAAAAGCCGCCCCCCGGGGCGCAGACCGCCTTTTTTCGTCTGTCGCCGTTTTCCTTTCGCCGAGCGCCTCGTGCGGCGTGCCTCAGCTCAACCAGCCGATGGCCATGACCGTCAGCATCAGCAGGCCGAACAGCAGCGGCTGGTGGGCGATGTAGATCGCCAGGCTGTTGCGCCCCGCCGCGGCGACGAGGCGGAGCGGACGCCCGGCGACGCGGTAGCCGGACTTGTCGGGGGCCGGTCGCGGGATCAGCCGCCCCACCGCGACCCCGATCAGCATGACGCCGAACCAGGGAAAGATCGGCTCGTAATCGAATGTGACCGGGTGGCGCGCAGCGAGGCCGAGCGGATAGAACCACGGCCCGTCGAAGGCCGGCGAGGTGAGGACGGACGGTGCGGCGAGCACCAGCGCGGCGGCGGCCAGGATCTGCCATGGCGGCGCGCGCAGGAACGGCAGCGCCAGCACGCTGAACAGCGCGATGGCGTGCAGGATGCCGAAATAGATCGGCGCCGGCATCGCCAGCATCGTGCCGACGGTGACCAGCGCCGCGCACCCCGCGATCACCGCGAGGCGCGTGAGAAAGGACCGCCAGCGGATCCCCCCGCCGTGCGCGTAGACGAGGCTGACGCCGGCCGCGAACACGAAGGTGCTGGCGATGGAGGCCGCGAAGCCGCGCCACAGCGGGTGGAAGGCGACCGGCCAGTCGGTGAAGCCGAAGAAGGTGAGGTCGAACGAGAAGTGGTAGGCGATCATCGCCAGGATCGCGCCGCCGCGGGCGACGTCGATCCACAAGGCCCGCCCGGGGCGCGCGCTCAGTAGCGCCACGCCTCGGCCTTGGCCAGCACGAAGTCCCGGAACGCCTGCACGCGGGCCGTGTTGCGCAGCTCGGACGCGTAGACGAAGTAGAGATTGTAGCTGGGCGGCTCGGCGCCGAGGTCGAGGCGCACCAGGTCGTCGGTCCCGTCCACCACGAAGTCCGGCAGCACGCCGACGCCGGCCCCGCCGGCGATGGCGGTGCGCATCGCCACCATGTTGTTGACCCGCACGACCGGCTCGCGCAGCACGTCGTCGTTGCGCCCGGCGGTCTCCAGCCAGTTCAATTCCTTGAGATAGGCCGGCGGATTGGGGCCGAAGGTGACGAGGCGGTGGTTGTCGATGTCCTCCACCGTGCGCGGTGCGCCGCAGCGCTCCACGTAGTCGAGCGAGGCGTAGACGTGGAAGTGCACCGTGAACAGGCGCCGCTGCACCAGGTCCGGCTGCACCGGCTGGCGCCAGCGGATCGCGATGTCCGCCTCGCGCATGCCGAGGTCGAGCTCGTTGTCGTCGAAGATCAGCTCCAGCTGCACCTCGGGGTACAGCTCGATGAAATCCTTGATGCGCGAGCACAGCCACGTCGAGCCGAGCCCGATGGTGGTGGTGACGCGCAGCACGCCGCGCGGACGGTCGCGTGAATCGAGCAGGGCGCCGGAGACCGATTGCAGCTCCCGGGCAATGTTGGAGGTGGTCTCGTACAGCCGCTCGCCCTGCTCGGTCAGCAGCAGGCCGCGCGCGTGACGATGAAACAGGCTGACGCCGATCTGCATCTCCAGCGCGTGCACCTGCCGGCTGACCGCCGACTGGCTGATGCCGAGTTCCTCACCCGCGTGCGTAAAACTGCCCTTTTGTGCGGCAGCATGAAAGACACGCAGCTTGTCCCAGTCCATGGGGGCCTCCGATTGCGCAGCGTTGCGCGGTGTTCCTTACTCGTCGCGAGGACGATCCGCCTACCAGCAGACAAGAGCCGTGCCGCGCCGCCAGCTTATGGCAGGCTGCAACGCCGCACAGCTTTGCTCAGGCCGCGACGGTTTCCCGCGAGGCGCTTTCGTTGGCCGACAGGAAGCGCTCGGCCTCCAGCGCCGCCATGCAGCCCATCCCCGCCGCCGTCACCGCCTGCCGATAGATGTCGTCCGTCACGTCGCCGGCCGCGAAGATCCCGGGCACGTTGGTGCGCGTGCTGTCGGGCTCGGTCCACACATACCCTGAAGGGCGGAGCCGAAGCTTGTCTTTAACGAGTTCCGTCGCCGGCTGGTGGCCGATGGCGATAAATACGCCGTCGATCGGCATCACCCGCTCCTCGCCCGTGCGGGTGTCCCTCAGCCGCGCACCGGTGACGCCGGGGGGCGTGCCACCGCCCACCACCTCGGCGAGCTCGGTATGCCACAGCACCTTGACGTTGGGATGTGCGAAGAGCCGCTCCTGCAGGATCCGCTCGGCGCGCAATTCGTCGCGGCGGTGGATCAGCGTCACCTTGGCGGCGTGGTTGGTGAGGTAGAGAGCCTCCTCCACGGCGGTGTTGCCGCCGCCCACCACCAGCACCTCCTTGCCGCGATAGAAGAAGCCGTCGCAGGTGGCGCAGGCCGATACGCCGTAGCCCTTGAGCAACTCCTCGGACGGGAGGCCGAGCCATTTGGCCTGCGCACCCGTCGCGATGACGACCGCGTCGGCCACATAGGTGGTGCCCGAATCGCCCTTCAGCACGAAGGGGCGCCGCGTGACGTCGAGGTCGGTCAGATGATCGAAGATCATGCGGGTGCCGACGTGCTCGGCCTGGGCGCGCATCTGCTCCATCAGCCAGGGGCCCTGGATGACGTCGGCAAAGCCGGGGTAGTTTTCCACATCCGTGGTGATGGTCATCTGGCCGCCGGGCTGAATGCCGCTCACCAGGACGGGCTCCAGCATCGCGCGGGCCCCGTAGATGGCAGCGGTATAGCCGGCGGGACCCGAACCGACGATCAGTAGCTTGGTGGTGATGGTCTCGGACACGGCGTCCTCCTCGTCGCGGGGTGTTGCGGTGGGCGAAGCCCCGCCCTCAGATGCGGTCGTTGCTGCCTTCTGCCAAGTCTAGCCTAGGCAGAAGCGCCTCGGCGATGGCTCCGGCGGCATCTAACGGTGGGTAATTCCACCGTTCATAGCCGCCATCGAACCACCGCAAGGCGCCGTGGGCCTCGAGCCCGCGGTGAAATCGGTCGAATTTTGCCTTCCCGCCCGGCAGGTGCCAACCGTAGATGGGCTTTCCCGTGGCGGCCGCCTCGCTCATCATCGCCACCGAATCCTCCGTCACCACAAAAACCTCGGCCAGACCCAGGATCGCCGCGAACACCCGCGAGGGCGACAGTTGGCCCGGATCGGCGGCGTCGAACACGAAATGGCCCGGCGCCGGCAGGACTTCGCGGAACAGGGCGGCCGCCCCCGCCGGGCTTCGCTGCGATGTGGTGAGGAGGATGCGCACGTCGTGCGCTGTGGCGAAGGCTCCGAGCCGCGTGGCCAGCTCCTCCACCTCGGCGCGCGCGAAGCGGTGAGCGCGCGACGGCCCGCCCACGAGCACCCCGACATAGGGCGGAGCGGCGCTGGTGAGCACGGCGCCGAGCTCGGCCGCGGCCTCGGCCATGTCGGCCGCGGTGACGGCGGAGGGGGCCGTGAGTGTCTCGACCAGCGGGGTGCGGGCCGCAAGCCGGCGGGCCGCGCGGTCGTGCGACGGGGCCCAGATCAGATCGAAGTCCGCCGGGTGCCAGATCACCGGTTGCAGCACGGCGACGACGGGGCGCGGGCCGGTGCGCCTCTTGGCGATGCGCCGTGCCGGCGCGATTGCCTGCCGGCCTGCCGCGATCACGACGTCGTAGTCGGCCTGCGCCACGTCGCGGCGCGCGCGCGGCGCTTCCACCGTCGTGGTGACGGCGCCGAGCCGAGCCGCCACCGCCTGCGCCTGGCGCATGTGGCCCTTCTTGCCGGGAGAGGAGATGACGAGGCAGCGCATCGGCATTCGGTTCAGAGCTTATCCCGCTCCCAATTATTGGGCTGACTAATTTCCCTCATGCGGATATGAATCCTTTTTATGAACCCTCGTGCGGCCCGAGAGGTCTGACCGCAGCCTATGAAAGTCCGCCTCGACGCTGTCGACTGGAAAATCCTGTACACGCTGCAGTCCGAAGGCCGAATTACGAATGTGGAATTGGCCCGCCGTGCAGGAATATCTGCCCCACCCTGCCTGCGCCGCGTGCGTGCGCTGGAGGAGAACGGCATCATCGAGAGCTATCGGGCGCTGCTCGACGAGAAGCAGCTCGGCTACGATCTGACCGCGTTCGCCCATGTCGGGCTCAAGAACCAGTCCGAGGCGGAACTGGTGCGGTTCGAGAGCCAGCTGCGCGGTTGGCCCATCGTCCGCGAGGCGTGGATGGTGTCCGGCGAGGTCGACTTCGTCCTCCTGTGCATCACCGATACGCTGCGCTCGTTCCAGACGTTTATCATCGAAACGCTGACCGCGGCGGCGAATGTGGAGAGCGTTCGCACACTGCTTACGATTCGCCAATCCAAAAGCGAACCGCGCGTGCCGTTGGAACAGAAGGCCGAAACGCTCCGCTAAACCGGGGCGCGGCGGGCCGGCGGGCCGCCAATGTCAGGCGGGTGCGTCGGCCGTCGAGGCCAGAACGGGGGCGATGGTGAGTTCGCCGTCCCCAGCCGGCGCGAGGGCGAGCCCCGCCTCCAGCCCCAGCAGAATCAGGCGCGCCGAGGCGGCCACGGCCTCCGATACGCCCGCGCTCGCGGGGTCAAGCGTAAGGCCGTAGTGACCGCCCCGCCGCTCCACGGCAACGGTCGATCCGGCCGGCGCGCGGCCGCCGATCGCCACCAGGAGCGCGCGGAAGAAGCGCTCGGACTCCTCGTCCAGCGCCCGCTCCAGGCTGCTGGCCGGCCCGCCCGACACCGTAATGCGCACCGCATCGTCCTCGATCAGCCCGCCGGCCGTCGCGGCGGCCCGCTCCAGGGCGTTTGCCGCGGCCGGCGCGGGGGAGGGCGATGCAGGCGCGGTTTCGCGTTCGTCCTCGGGGTGGAAAACCAGGCAGGCGAGCTCGGTGCCGCGCAGGATGCCGGCCGAAACCGTCATCGCGCGCGTCCCGATGCGCATGGGCGAGGCGAGCGCGGCGGCGCCGTCGGGCGATCCGAACGCCTCGGCCGTGAGGCGAAGCACGCGGTCCAGCGCCTCCGCCTCCAGCCGTTGCTCGAGGCGAATATCCTCGCCCGTGCCATCGGCAAGCGCCGCGTAGGCCGCGTTGGCGGCTTCCACGCGGCCGCCACGGGTGACCACGGCGATGGGGTCGGGGTTGGCATCGATCAGCCCGCTCAGCGCCTCGGCGCCGATCAATGGGCGGGCCTCGGAGGCGACCGGCTGCATCGACAACATGACGGCGCGGCGGCCGGCCCAGTCGATCGGCGTCATCTCCACCGTGGCGCGGAAGACCTTGCCGAGCGCATCGGCGATGGCGAGCGTCCCGTCCATCGCCTTCCGTTCGCCGAACAGCGCCGCGAGGCCGCCCGCCGCTTCGAGCGCCTCGGCGCCGGCATAGCCCAGCACCGCCTTGGCGCGCCGGTTGAGATAGGCGATCCGGTTGGCGTTGGTGACGAGGACGGGTAGGGGCAGCGTTTCGAGGAGCGCGGCCGCGCGCGGGTCCTGCGGCGGCGCCTCGGCGGGCAGGTCGAGCGCGGCGACCGGGGCGCCGTCGGGCGGCACGGAGACGGGCTCATCGCCGGCATAGCGCGCGCCGAGCGCTTCGGCGATGTGCCGGAAGGCGTCGGTGTGCGGGTGCCCAAGGCGAGACAGATCGATCTGCGCACCTGGAAATTCCCGGTTCGGCAGGTCGCTCACAACGCATCTCCTGGTCCGATCTCGATCAAACCAGTCATGACCGATGGGCGTTAAGAGAACGTTCGTAAGGGTTTAGGGGCCTCCCATTCGCGTGTGCAAAAATCATGTTGCACTGCACAAAAAGTCTCCTATATTTGGGTAGGCGCAGATGCTCGGTAGCCCAGGTTCCGAGTACTGCCGAGCATATGCACCGTTTTTGGAGACGAACAATGTCGATGACCGATGTGACACCGACTCCCGACCAGGTTGCGGAGCAGAACTTTAAGGCTGCCGAGAAAGCATCTGAAGAGTTCGCTGCGGCGCTTCCCGGCACGGAAGTTCCCAACATGGTTCGCGAGATGGCGGAGAAGTCCATTTCGTCGGCCCGAGAATTCTACGAATCCACCCGTAACGCAGCTGAGGAGGCAACGGACATGATGGAAGATACTTACGAGACCGCCCGCAAGTCGTTCACTGAGATGAACCTCAAGTTGATCGACCAGGTGCAGGCCAACACCGATCGCGTTTTTGCCTTCGCCAAGGAAGTTTCCGGTGTGAAGACGGTGTCCGAGGCCGTCGAGCTTCAGACGAAGTTCGTGCGCGAGCAGTTCGAGGCGTTCGCTTCGCAGGCTCGTGAGCTTCAGGAGACGGCCAGCAAGCTGGCGTCGGAGACCACCGGCCCCATGAAAGAGGCCTGGGAAAAGTCGGTCAGCAAGCTGAACAGCTAAGCTTTTTAGCGGCGACCGCGAGAGAAAAGCGCGCCGGGGTTCCCGGCGCGCTTTTTTTGTGCCATATCGCCCGCCGCACGGATCGCGCGGCTTCAGCTGCGCGCGTGAGCCGACGTAGCTCAGTAGGTTAGAGCGCTAGATTGTGGATCTAGAGGTCCCCCGTTCGAGCCGGGGCGTCGGTACCAACGCAAAACCCATCGTAAAAATCCGCGCGGACCGCCGCTCTCACGCGTTTGCGTCGGGCGGCAGGAATTCCACGTCGTGCTCGGCCGACAGGCGCACCACGGTCTCGACGTCGGTCAGCGCGTCGAGCTCCACGAACAGGTCCTTGAGCTTTCCGGCCGGCGAAACCCAGAACAGCGCCCGGGCCGGCTTGTCGGACTTGTTGAAATAGCCGTGCGGCACACCGCGGGGCATGCGCACGAGATCCCCCGCCTTCGCCTTCGACCACTTTCCGTCGAGCTTCAGATCGAGTTCGCCTTCCTGGACGAGGATGAACTCGTCCTGGGTGGGGTGGATGTGGACGGGCACGTACTGGCCGGGCTCGGAATTCGTCTCGAAGGCGAACGTCGATTCGCAGACCGCCTTCGGATAGTAGATCTGACCGAGGATATTCCAGGACACGTCCTCGAATCCCGATCCGTTCGGTGTGATGCCCCCGTCCAACGCTTTCGTCATCGTCGTTTCCCTCGATTGCGTCCCAGTGCACGCCGCGCGCGCCACGGCCATCATGCCACATCGCAGTCGGAAGGCGATGGCAAACGCCCCGATCCGGGTCGTCCGCCGCCGCGCGGTCAGGCTGGACGGCGCGCGGTTTCGAGCCTACGCAAATAGGCCAAAACAACAGGCAGACCCGGCGGTGGGGGTTCGATGCAGGGCAAGCAAAGTGCGCGATCGGGGCCTGCCGCACCGATCCTGGTCGTCGGTGCCGGACCCACGGGGCTGGTGCTCGCGATCGAGCTTCTGCGGCGCGGGGTCGGCGTCCGGCTGATCGATCGCCTGCCCGAGCCGCCTCATTGGAGCCAGGCGATCTTCATCAAGCAGCGCACGCTGGAGATCCTGGCCAGTCTCGGCCTCATCGCGCGCTTCATCGAGGAAGGCCAATGGGTCCGCGGCGTCAGCTTCTTTTCCGGCGGGCGGGACTTTGCGGCATACGATTTCAAGGCGATCGATTCGCCCTATCCCAACATGCTCTCGCTCCCGGAATCGGCGACGATCCGGCTGTTGACGGAAGCGCTGCACGCAATGGGCGGCCACGTCGAGCACGGCACCCGGTTCGAGGGCCTGATGCAGGACGAGAACGGCGTGCGGGTGAAGCTCGTGTCGGCGGTCGATGGTCCCTCCACCCTCAGCGTTTCCTACGTGGTGGGCGCGGACGGCTACCGAAGCACCGTCCGCGACGCGATCCACGACGAATATGACGGGACGGACTACCGCGAGCTGTGGGGTGTCTTCGACACGCAACTGGCGAATTGGACGCGCCCCCGCGACACCGTGTGCGCGCAGCTGGAGACGCCCATCGTGCTGCCGTTTCCGCTCGGCGCCGACCATTGGCGGATCTATTTCCGGCCCGACGATCCCGGCGATGGCGCGGTGCCGGCCGTGCTCGCGCGCCTGCGCGGGGTCTGCCCGCAGGTGGAGCTCGTCGCGCCGGCTGCACCGCAATATTTCCACTCGCACTCGCGCCTCGCCCGCACCTTCCAGATCGGTCGCGTGTTCCTGGCCGGCGATGCGGCCCATGCCTCCAACCCGATCCAGGGCCATGGCATGAACGCCGGCATCCAGGACGCGTACAATCTGGGTTGGAAGCTCGCCGCCGCCGTCACTGGCCGCGGGACCGATGCGCTGCTGCGCTCCTACGATGCCGAGCGCCGGGCGGTGGACGGCGAGGTCGTCGCCTCGGGCGAGGAGGCCTACGGCTGGATGACCGACACCACCGGCGAGAAGCTCGCCGAGCTCTACGCCTTCCTGCGCACCCCCGACGGGCGGGCGCTGGCCGCGATCGCCGAGACCGAGATCGGGTACTGCTACGACGAGAGCCCGATCGTCGTCCGCGACCAGCGGCCTGGAGGCGGCGCGGCGCAAATGGTGGGCGCGCGCGTCGGCGACGTGGCCGGGCTCGTCCATCGCGGCGGGACGACCACGCTGCACGCGCTGCTCGCCCATCCGGAGCCGACCGTCCTCTTCCTGGAGGGCAGCCTCGGCGGCGACGCGGTGAGCGAGACGACCCGCCGGATCGGCGACATCCTGGCCCCCTTCGGCGGGGTGCGTTTCCTTGCGGTCGGCAAAGAGGCGTCGCCCTCGCGTGCGGACGCCTTCGTGCAGGATCCGCGCGGCGAACTCCACGCGCGTTTCGGGGGCGCCGGCCCCATCCTGAGCGTGATCCGCCCGGACGGCCACGTCAGCCTCTGCTGCGGTCCCGGCGAGGTCGCGACGCTCGGCGCCCATCTCGCGCAGATGTTCCACCGCAGCGGGCCGTCCGGCGCGGCGCAGTGATTGCGGCCGGAGGCGCGCCGCCCTTTGCGCATCATGCGCGAGCGACTATTGTGCGCGGTGCGCGTGCCATCATCCGTTCGGCGCGCCGCTCGGGAGGCTAAGCGTGGGACGACTGCTGACAATTCACGATCTCAAGGAGCAACATCGCGCGCGGGCGCCGAAGATGTTCTTCGACTATGTCGATTCGGGCGCCTACACCGAAGGCACCTATCGCGACAACGAGACCGCCTTTCAGACCATCAAGCTGCGCCAGCGCGTCGCCCGCAACATTTCCGAGCGTGACCTCACCACCAAGATCCTCGGCAAGACCGCCACCATGCCGGTGACGCTGGCCCCCGTGGGCATGACCGGGATGCAGCACGCCGACGGCGAGATCCTCGCCGCGCGCGCCGCCAAGGCGTTCGGCGTGCCCTACACGCTCTCCACCATGAGCATCTGCTCCATCGAGGATGTCGCCAAGGAGGCGGGCGCCCCGTTCTGGTTCCAGCTCTACGTGATGCGCGACCGCGGCTTCGGCGCCGAGTTGATGGCGCGGGCCAAGGCGGCCGGCTGCTCCGCGCTCGTCTTGACGCTGGACCTGCAGATGCTCGGCCAGCGCCACAAGGACCTGCGCAACGACCTTTCCGCCCCACCCCGGATGACGCCCAAGATCATGCTCAATCTGATGCGCCGCCCCGGCTGGTGCATGAAGATGCTCGGCACCAAGCGGCGCTATTTCGGCAACATCGTCGGCCACGTCAAAGGCGTCGACGACATGTCCTCGCTGATGTCGTGGACCGCGTCCCAGTTCGATCTGACGCTCGACTGGTCGTCCATCGAGTGGGTCAAGTCGCATTGGGACGGGCCGTTGATCCTCAAGGGCATCGGCGATGTGGAGGACGCGCGGATCGCGGCCGATATCGGCGCGGACGCCATCGTCGTCTCCAACCACGGCGGCCGCCAGCTCGACGGTGCGCCCGCCTCCATCGACGTGCTGCCCGAGGTGGCCGAGGCGGTGGGCGACCGCATCGAGGTGCACATGGATGGCGGCGTGCGCTCCGGCCAGGACGTGCTCAAGGCGCTGGCGCTGGGCGCGAAGGCGGTGTCGCTGGGCCGCGCCTACGTGCACGGGCTCGGCGCGCTGGGCGAGGAGGGCGTCACCCTGGCGCTCGAGATCATCCGCAAGGAGCTCGACACCACCATGGCGCTGTGCGGCGAGACCCGGGTCACCGACCTCGGACGCCACAACCTGTGGCGCGGCGGCGAGCCCGTCGGCGAGACCGGCGTCGGCGCCAAGCCGTTGATGAGCGCGGTCGGCGCCTGAGGCGATCTCAGCCCATCAGGCCGGCGCTCTCGGCGGCGTCGAACCAGGCGAGGCGCTCGGCGAGCGGTACCACCGCGCCCACCACGATCACCGCCGGCGTCGGCAGCGCGTCCGGCGGCTCGGCCGCCTGGCGCAGCGTGAGCGGCACCACGGTCTGATCGGGCAGCGTGGCGTTGGCGATGATGGCGACGGGCTCGTCCGGCCCACGCCCGGCGGCGAGGAGCCGCGCGGCAATGGCTGCAAGATGCTTCGTTGCCATGTACATCACCAGGACGGGGGAGGCGGTCGCGAGGCGCTCCCAGTTGATCGCCGCCGGCATCGCGCCGGTGAGATCGTGCCCTGTGAGGAAGGTGACGGATTGGTTGGTGCTGCGATGGGTCACCGGAATGCCCGCATAGGCGACCCCGCCGAGCCCGGCGGACACGCCCGGCACGATGCGGTAGCGCACGCCCGCGCGCACCAACGCCTCGCATTCCTCCCCGCCGCGCCCGAACATGAACGGGTCGCCGCCCTTGAGGCGCAGCACCCGTTGCCCCGCCTTCGCCTCCGCCACGAGCCGCTCGCAGATGTCCGCCTGCACGGCCGAGGGCTTGCCGCCCCGCTTGCCGGCGTGCACCAGCCGCGCCCCCTTGGCGAAGGCGAGCACGTCCGCCCCCACCAGCGCGTCGTGGATCACCACGTCGGCCTGCATCAGGCCGTGGGCGGCCATCAGCGTCAGCAATCCCGCCGCGCCGGGGCCGGCGCCGGCGAGCCAGACCGTGCCCGGCTCGAAGGGCGGGAAGGGCGCCGCGTCGAGATCGCCGAAGCGGCAGCGCTCCCCCTCGCTCGCCCACCTGGCCGCGCGCGGCGGCACGCTCTGGCGGTCGCTCATTGAGCGCCTCCCGGCCCGAGGGCAAGCTGCGCTCCGGCTGGACCACGGGCGCCTGCGCCACGGCCGCGGCCAAGGCCGCCTTCACTGCGCTCCACGGCGGTGGCTTTCCCGATCCGGTGGAGATCGCGCTGCCGCGCGGCGGACGCACCGCCTTCGCGCTGGCGCGGGAGCTGATCGGGCCGGGCTGGGCCGAGGCCGGCGTGATCAAGGACGCGGGCGACGATCCGGACGTGACGCACGGCGCCCTGATCCTGGCCCGTGTGCGGAGCGCCGCCACGGGCATCGTCTTTCGCGCCGGCGAGGGTGTCGGCACCGTCACGCGCGCGGGTCTGCCCATCGGCGTGGGCGAGCCGGCCATCAACCCCGTGCCGCGCAAGATGATCGAGACGGCGATCGGCGAGGCGGCGGCGGCCCTCGGCGTTCCCGCCGCAGCCGAGGTGACGGTGTCGATCCCCGGCGGCGCGGCCTTGGCGCAGAAGACGTGGAACCCGCGCCTTGGCATCGTCGGCGGCCTGTCGGTGCTCGGCACCAGCGGGATCGTGACGCCCTACTCTTGCGCGGCCTGGATCCATTCCATCCATCGCGGCATCGATGTGGCGCGGGCGGCGCGGCTTCACCATGTCGTCGCCTCCACCGGCTCCACGTCCGAGCGTGCCGCCCAAGCCGCGCTCGGCCTGCCCGACCATGCGATGCTCGACATGGGCGATTTCGCGGGCGGCCTCCTCAAATATCTGCGCCGCCATCCGCTCCCGCGCCTCACCATCGCGGGCGGTTTCGCCAAGCTCTCCAAGCTCGCCGCCGGAGCCATGGACCTGCATTCGGCGCACTCCACGCTGGACCTTGCCACCCTCGCCGCCTGGGCCGGGGAGGAAGGGGCGCCGCAGGACCTCGCCGCGGGCCTCGCCGCAGCGCCGACCGGCATGGCGGCCCTCGCCGTGGCCCGCGCCGCCGGCTTCCCGCTTGCCGAGATCGTCGCCCGCCGCGCCGCTGCTAGCGCCCTCGCGCTGCTCAAGGGCGCGCCGGTCGCCGTGGATGTGATGGTGGTGGACCGTGCCGGCCTCATCGTCGCGCACCAGAGCGTGGCCGGCACGCCGTGACGCGCGTCTTGCTCCTGGGGGGCACACAGGAGGCGCGCGCGCTGGCGGCCGAGCTGACGGCGGCTGGCTTCGAGGTGCTCGTCTCGCTGGCCGGCCGCGCGTCGGCCGCCGCCTATCCGGGCGAGACCCGCACGGGCGGGTTCGGCGGCGAGCAGGCGCTCGCCGATTTCCTGCGCCGGGGGCGGTTTGCGCTCCTGGTCGACGCCACGCACCCCTTCGCGGCGACGATCAGCCCCGCCGCCGCCCGCGCCGCCGATGCCGCCGGCTTGCCGTATTTGCGCCTGGAGCGCCCGCCCTGGCACCCCGAGGCGGGCGATATCGAGGTGCCGACGCTCGCCGCGGCCGCTGCGGCCCTCGAGCCCGGCTCCCGCGTCTTCCTGACGGTCGGCAGCGCCAGCCTCGCCCCTTTTCTGGGACGGCGCGATGTGGCCTTCGTGGTGCGCACCGTGGAGGCGCCCGACCTTGGCGGCCGTGCGGACGTGGAGGTGTTGCGCGCGCGCGGCCCCTTCGCCCTCGCGGACGAGCGCGCGCTGTGGGACGCGCACCCCTTCGACACGCTCGTCACCAAGAACGCCGGCGGGGCGGCGACGGAGGCAAAGCTCCTCGTCGCGCGCGAGCGGGGGACGGCCATCGTGTTCGTGGCGCGGCCGGGCGGGCAGCCGCCGGCCGATGCGGCCGATGTCGCCGGCCTGATGGCGCTGGTCCGGCGCGCGCTCTAGCGCCTCAGCCATCGCGCCGCGCCGTCTTCTGGTTGCGGAAGAGGTGGCGGTGGTTCTTGTCGTAGAGCGCCGAATCGGAGAACGCGCCGGGGTCGAGCACGCGGCCCACCAGGATCAGCGCCGTGCGGGTGATCTTGGCGGCGCGCACCTCGGCCGCGACGGTCGCGAGTGTGCAGCGCAGCACCAGCTCGTCCGGCCAGCTCGCCCGCACCACCACCGCAACGGGGCAGTCGGCCCCGTAGGCGGGGGTGAGCGTCTCCACCACGTGGCGCAGGTTGCGGATCGACAGGTGCAGCGCCAGCGTTGCGCCCGAGGCGCCCAGCGTGGCGAGGTCTTCCCGGTTGGGCATCTGCGAGGATTTCATCGCCGTGCGGGTCAGGATCACGGTCTGCGCCACGTCCGGCAGCGTGAGTTCGGTGCGCAGCGTCGCGGCGGCGGCGGCGAAGGCTGGCACGCCCGGTGTGATGTCGTAGGGGATGCCGAGCGCCTCCAGGCGCCGGATCTGCTCGCCGATGGCGCCATAGAGCGACGGGTCGCCGGAGTGGACGCGCGCCACCTCGTGCCCGGCGGCGTGCGCGGCCTCCATTTCGGCGACGATCTCGTCGAGGTTCATCGATGCCGTGTCGAGCACCAGGGCGCCCTCGGGCGCGGCCGCCACCACTTCGGCGGGGACGAGCGAGCCGGCGTAAAGGCACACCATCGAGCGCTCGATCAGCCTCAGCCCGCGCACGGTGATGAGGTCCGGCGCGCCGGGACCGGCACCGATGAAGTGGATCATGGGGCAACCTCGTAGCCGCGCGGCGTATAGACGGCGGCCCGTCCGTCGCCGCGGGTGAAGCGGCGCGTGGTGGAGGCGCCGACGATCACGGTGGCCAGCATGTCGACCATTGCCGGATCGAAGGCGGCGAGGGTGGTGTGGTGGATCGCCTCCGCCGGCCTGCCAAGGCTCTGGGCGACCACCACCGGCGTCTCCGGCGGCCTGGCGGCGCGGAAGATCGCCGCCGCCTCCTCGAGTTGGTGCGTGCGCCGGCGCGAGCGCGGATTATAGAGTGCCACGGCGAAGTCCGCCGCCGCGACGGCCGCGAGGCGCTGGCGAATGGCGGCCCAGGGCGTGAGCAAATCGGACAGCGAGACGAAGGCGAAATCGTGCCCGAGCGGGGCGCCGACGCGAGCCGCTGCCGCCTGCGCGGCCGATACGCCCGGCGCGACGGTCACCGCCACGCGCCGCGCCGCGTCGCTGATCTCGCCCTTGTCGAGGAGCTCGAAGGCGAGGCTCGCCATCGCGTAGATGCCCGCGTCGCCGGAGGAAACGAGCGCCACCGTGCGCCCGGTGCCGGCCAGTTCGAGCGCGTGGCGGGTGCGCTCGCGCTCGTCGCCGAGGGGAAAATCGTGCCGCGTCTTGCCGGCGCACAGGTCGGCCACGAGGTCGAGATAGAGCGAGTAGCCCACCACGTCCTGCGCCTTGGCGATCAGCGCGGTCGCCTCGGCGGTGCGCCAGGCGGGCGCGCCCGGGCCGATGCCGACGATGGCGAGGTCGCCGCGCGCGCGGCCCGGCAGCGGGTGGATCGGCGACGGCGCCTCGGCGAGCGCGAGGGTCAGCTTTCCGCGCACGGTTTTCGCCTGCACGAGCCGTCCGTCCGGGCCGGCCGCCGCCAGCGCGGCCGCTTCGGCAACGCCCGCGACGCCCACGGCCTGCCGCACCACCTCCGATGGCGCCGTGAGGCGCGGCTCCTGCGCGGCGAGCGCTGCTGCATCGAAGACGCGGAAGGGCGCGGCGAGCGCCTCGGCGACGGCGGCGAGGGCGGGCTCGTCCGCCTTCTTGTCCAGCGAGGCGACGAGGGCGACGGCGCGCGGGTCGATGCCGTGCGCGGCCAGCATCTCGCGGGCGAAGGCGATGGCCTCGTCCGCCGGTGCGCCGCGCTCCGCGCCCATGCCGAGCGCGATGCGCCGGGCGATGTAGGTGGGAATGGCCGGGTCCGCGGCGCCGGTGGTGACGCGGATGTCCATCGGCCAGCCGGCCCGCGCGGGCAGGAAGGTGAGGGCGGGATCGGCGCGCCCTTCGCCCAGCGCCGGCAGGGCGGCCGCCAGGGTCTTGAACGGGCCGGCATCGGCGACGACGAAGCCCGGCGGCGGATCGTCCAGCGCGATGCCGAGCACCGCCTCGCTGCGCGTGGTGAGCGCCGCATGCCCGCCGAACGCGGCTGCCAGCAGCTCCGCGAGCGCCGCGCCGCCGTTGTGCGACCCGAGCAGCGGCACCACCGAGGCGCCGTCCTCGGCCATGGCGATCACCGGCGGCTCGCCTGTCTTGTCGGCGAGGTACGGTGCCACGGCGCGGATCAGGATCCCGGCCGCGCACAGCCCGACCACCGCGACGCCGTCCCGAAACAGGCTGCCCACGTGGCCGGCGACATCGCCGAAGGCCACGTCGACGGTCTCGACCGGCACGCGGGCCGCGAAGCCGTGCACGCGGACGGGCCGGCCGCCGGCCGCCAGCGCGTCCGACGCTTTTCGCGCTGTCGCGAGCGCCGTCTGCGACAGCGCCACGATGGCGATTTCGCCGCTAACCGCGCGTTGCGGCCGCGGCGGGGCGGCCGGCAGCAGGATCGCGGAGAAATAGGGTTTTTCCCCGGCGGGTGCCGCCAGCACGTCGGCGATGGACTGGTCGGAGAGCGTGGCGTGGCAGATCAGCGTGCCGGTTCGGCCGGCGGCACGGATCGCCTCGCGCACCCGGTCGAAGTGGCGGCCGACCTTGTAGAGCACCAGCGCGCCCGGCGCCTTCAAGACGCGCGCGAGCGCGGCGGGCGCCATGGTGGCGGGGACGATGGAGAGCGGGTCGGCCCCGCGCGCGAGGCTCACGCCGGCGGCGGCGGCTGCGGCCGAGGCGGCGATGATGCCGGGCACGATCCGGGGCGTATGGTGCGGCGCGAGGCGGGCCATCACCGAGGCGGCGCTGCCGTAGAGCATCGGATCGCCTTCGCACAGGAGCGCGACGTGGCGACCGGCGTCGAGGTGGGCCTTGAGGGCCGCCGCGGCGGCGTCGTAAGCGGCCTCGGCGGCACCGTCGCCGGTCATCGGCACGGCGAAGGCGTGATGCTCGGCCCGTGCGGTGTGGGCCGTGGCGATCTCGGCCGCGAAGCCGCCGCGCCGGCTCTCGGGATAGGCGATCACGTCCGCCTCGGCGAGGACGCGGGCGGCCTTCAGCGTCAAGAGCTCCGGGTCGCCCGGGCCGACGCCGACGATGGAGAAGCGGCCGCCGCTCATGGTTTCACCGCCCGCCATTGGAGGACGGGCATGGCCGGCTCCATCGCCGTCAGGCGCCCGATGGGCCGCGCGTGCGACAGGGCGATGCGCGTCAGCGAGCCGCCCTGCGCCTGGAAACGTCGTAGCGTCGCCGCCTCGCCCTCCACCGTCACCGTGTTGGCGACGAGGATGCCCCCAGGCCGCAAGCGGTCCCAGAGGGCCGCAAACAGCGGCTCGTCGTTGACCGCGCCGCCGAGGAAGATGGCGTCCGGCGGGGAGGCGGCGGCGAGGTGCTCGGCCGCCCCGCCCTCGAACACGGCGGCGCGCGTCGCGGTATCGGCGAGGTTGCGGTGGATCGCGGCGACGCGCCCGGCCTCCCGCTCGAAGAGCGTTGCGCTGCCGCCGGCGCGGCACCAGTCGATGGCCACCGCGCCAGAGCCGGCGCCGATGTCCCACAGGTGGCCCGCCCCGTCGCCGAGCGCGGCGATGGTGAGGCGGCGGATCTCGTCGCGCGTGACGCAGCCATCGTGCGTGAGGTCCGCGACGGCCACCGGGTGCGGGCGCGCGCACGCGATGGCCAGAATGTTGAGCGGCGCGAAGCTGCCCTCGAGCGCGTCGGCGGCCGCCTGATGCCGCGCCGCGTCGGCGGATCCGAGGTTTTCCAGCACCGTCACCGTGCTGGCACCGTAGCCGGCGGCGCAAATCGCAGCGGCGATGGCGGCGGGCGCGGCACCGTCGCGCGTCAGCACCAGGAGGCGGCGGCCGGGCGCCAGCGCGCCGCGGATCGCCTCGGGCGGGCGGTTGTGCAGGGAGAGCGTGACGGCCTCTTCGAGCGGCCAGCGCATTTCGGCGGCGGCGAGGGCGAAGGCGCTGGGTGCGGGATGGACCGCCATCTCGTGCGGCGCCAGGTGGGCGAGCAGCGTCGTGGCGACGCCGTGGTGCAGCGGATCGCCGGAGGCGAGCACGGCGGTGGGCATGCCGCGGCGGGCGAGCAGCCGCTCGATGCCGGCGCTGAACGGGCTCGGCCAGGGCTCTCGCCGCGCGGCCGGCACGCCCGCCGCCTCCAACAGCCGCGCCGCGCCGAACACGGCTTCCACGTTGAGCGCGTCGGCGGGGGCGGTGGGCGCCAGCGCGCCGTCCGGCAGGCACCCGACGACGGTGAGCCAGGGGCGAGGCGTGGTCTCGTGCGGGCTCAATGCGGCATCGCCGCGGCGGCGTCCGGTGCCGAGGTCCCCTGATCGCCCGGTGCTGCGATGGCGTTGAGGGCCGCGCCCGCCATCGCGCTGCCGCCGCGCCGGCCGCGCAAGGTGGCGTAGGGGGCGGCCGGGTGCAGCGCGATCAGCGCTTCCTTGGATTCGGCGGCGCCCACGAAGCCCACCGGGAAGGCGAGGATCGCCGCCGGCCTCGCGCCCGCAACCACCCGCTCCAACAGCGCGAACAGCGCCGTCGGCGCGTTGCCGATGACGACGATCGCCCCGTCCAGCGCCGCCTTCTCGATGGCGATCGCCGAGCGCGTGGTGCCTTTGGCGGCGGCCAGGGCGGGTGTGTCCGCGTCGCCGAGATGGCAGCGCACGCGCTCCGCCGGCACGAAGCGCCGCGAGATCGCGTGGCGCGTCATCTCGCTGTCGGTGACGACGGGGGCGCCGGCCGCCAGTGCCGCACGCACCGCGCCCATCACATCGCCATGGACGACGAGATCGGCGAGGATCGAGGTGTCGCCGGCCGCGTGGGCGACCCGCTCGGCCAGCGGGGCCGCCGCGCCGAAGCGCGACAGGTCCGTCTCGGCGCGGATGATGGCGAAGGATTTCGCCGTGATCGCGTCGGGATCGCGCTCGTAGGCGACATCGCCGCCGCTGACCACGCTCACCGGCCCGAGCGGGTGCGCCTCGTGCGGGTAGTGGTGGTGATGGTGGTGTTCGCCGTGATCGTGGCCGGGGTGGTCGTGGTCGCCATGATCGTGGCCGGCGTGGTCGTGATCGTGGTGATGATGGTGGGCCGGGCGCAGCACGCGACAGGCGCCGGTGCAGAAGGTGGTGCAAAGGTCGCAGGTCTCGACCGAGGAGCCGGGTGCGGATGCGCCCATGCCTTCCACGTGGTGGTGGTGGCTCTCCTGCGCCGCGCCCACCTCCGCCTCGAAGCCCAGCATCTGCGTGCGGTATTTGCACAGCCCGCAATTCATCACGGCCTTGCCGTCGAGAATCTCGGTGACGCGCTCCTCGAAGGTATCAATCACGGCCGGGTGGTCGCCGAGATAGGCGGCCTTGGCGAACCGGATCGCCGGGTGGCGCGCTGCGGCGGCGTCGGTAAAGCCGTAGATGCGATCGATCAGGATCCCCGAGAACAGGAAATAGGGGAACACGATGACGCGGCGGAAGCCGAGCGCGGCCACCTTGTCGAGACATGGCGCGACGGCGGGGAAGGTCACGCCGGAATAGGCGGTCTCGCACCAGCCGAAGCCAAAGCCCTCCCACAGGAGCCGCGCCACCTTGGCGACGTTGGCGTTGGCGTCGGGGTCCGACGCGCCGCGCCCGACCACCACGAGGCAGGTGTCGGAGGCGGATGCGGGGCCATGGGCGGCGTCGAGCGCGGCGACGGCGGCCTCGACGCGGTCGGCCGCCGCGCGCAGCATCCGCGCGTCGATGCCGAGCTCGCGCCCGTAGTCGATCTCGATCCCGTGCGCGCTCGCATAGGTGTTGAGCACGCTGGGGATGTCGTTCTTGGCGTGGGAGGCGGCGAACAGCATCCCCGGCACCGCGAGGATTCGCCGCGCCCCCGCCTCGCGCAGCGCGTCGAGCCCGTCACGGATGACGGGGTTGGCAAACTCCAGATAGCCATAGGCCACGGGCGAGGACGGAAAGCGCGCCTTCAATGCATTGGCAAGGCTGGCGAATTCGCTCACGGCGCTTTGCGAGCGCGAACCGTGGCCGCAGATCATCACGCCGATGGCGGGATCGAGCATCGGGGGCGCCCGCCGTCAGCGGCGGAACTTGTGGGCGATGAAGAGGATTAGCAAAGCAGCTATCGGCAACGCCACCAGCGCGGCGACGAGCGGTCCGTGCGCGTGCCCGTCGACAGGCCCCGCGTGCAGGCCATGGGCCGACGCCGGCAAGGCGGCAAGAAGGGCGGGGATGGTGGCGAGGGCGTGGCGCATACGGTCTCCGAACGGCAAGGCGATCCGGGACGGTCGTGGCTCATCCACCCTACGGCAGCCACGGCGTTGGCCCCCTGTTTGGGTCGGCCGCACCGCGATCGCTTTCAGTTCCTGTCCGGAACGCTGCTTTACGTTGGCCGTACCAGCCTGTAGTGGGCCGTGCAAGGGGCGTTCAGGAAACGTTGGCTAACTCGTTGGCTAGCTCCATGCACGGTTAAGCTGGGTAGGGTAAGTTTGCCCCGGCGGTTTGTCGACGGAGATGGAAGACGACTCGAAAGGTGTAGCGACGATGAAAAAGTTTGTGTGCCTGATTGCGGCGCTGGCGGTCACGGGCGGTGTTGCGCGCGCGGACGATTTGTCCAGCGTTATCACCGGACCGTGGTCGGGCGAGGGCTACGTCCAGAAGGACGAGAATTCACGGCCCGTCAAAGTGCGCTGCAAGGTCGATGGCGACGAGAACGGCGACAAGATCCAGTTCGAGGGCGTCTGCCGTGCGATGCTGATCATGAAGCGCGACATCGGCGCCTGGCTGACACGCAGCGGCGACCAGATCACCGGCACTTACAAGGGCGCCGACGCCGGCATCGCCCAGCTCGACGGCACCGAGAGCGTCCCCGGCAGCGTGGAGCTGACGATGACTTTCCCGCGCCTAGTCCACACCGACGACAAGGCGGTGATGAAGTTCGACCGCCCCGACAACAACACCTTCACCATCATGACGTTGGACAAGATGGTCTCGGGCGAGGAAGTGATCACCTCCTCGATCCGCTTCGAGCGTGACGCGTTGGCTTCCAACTGATGCGCTGTCCGTCGCGGGCAGGAACAGCATCGCGATGATGGCGAGGCCCGGCCGCCCATTCAGCCCCGTTTGCAGACCTTGCGGTGCCTTCGCCGGCGCCGGCCGCGCTCGCGGCGCGCCGGGCAAACGCTTCGATGAGTCTAACGTCCACGTAGGTTGATTTGATGGTGCAAGAGGCCGGTCAAGGCGAGACGATAAACGCCGACGCGAGGGGCGATGCGGGCACGGCCTGCCCGATCTGCGGCGGCACCCGGTTTGTCGGCGGGCCGAAGGGGCGCCTGTCGCCGGGCGGCATCCTGCCGCGCTGCGCCGGGTGCCAGTCGCTAGAGCGCCACCGCGCCTTCCGCACCGTGTTCGACGCGTTGCGGCCCACGTTCGCCCCCTTCGCCGCATTGCAATTCAGCGACGACGGATCGGCACCGCGCGAGGCGTTCGCGGCCTTCGAGGTGTCCCAATATGGCGGGCCGAACCATCTCGACCTCGCGGCGATCGACCGGCCGGACGGCAGCGTCGGCATCGCCATCGCCAACCATGTCCTGGAGCATGTCGGCGACGATCTGGCCGCGATCGCCGAGCTTGACCGCATCACCGCGCCCAACGGCGCGGTCGTCCTGTCGGTGCCGGATCTGTTGCGCTGCGAGGCCACGCACGAATACGGCCGCGCACGGGAGGACAAGCACGGCCACTATCGCATCTATGGCCCCGATATCGCGGAGCGCTGGCGGCGCGCGGCGCCCGATTGGCGCGGGCTCGGGGTGGTGGCGCGCGACCCGGTGACGGGCGAACCGGACCGCATCACCTTGTTGTCGCGCGATGCCGGGCTGCTGGCGGCCTTTGCGGCGGCGCTCGCGAGCGCCGGCATTGCCGCGTTCGACGCGTTCGACCCGCCGCAAGCGGCCGGCTGAACCAGCCTTCAGCGGAACGGCGGCTCGTCGAAGCTGCGCAGCTTGCGGCTGTGCAGCATCGCCGCCCGGTCCTGGCGCAACAGCTCGATGGCGCGCAGGCCGATGCGCAGATGCTCCGCGATGGCGCGCTCGTAGAAGCTGTTGGCGGCGCCCGGCAGCTTGATCTCCCCGTGCAGCGGCTTGTCCGAAACGCACAGAAGCGTGCCGTAGGGGACGCGGAAGCGGAAGCCGTTGGTGGCGACGGTGGCACTTTCCATGTCGATGGCGATGGCGCGGGCCTGGCCGAGCGTCTGCGCCTCGCGCTCGAAACGCAGCTCCCAGTTGCGGTCGTCGTGGGTGACCACGGTCCCGGTGCGCAGGCGCGACTTGATCGCGCTTTCCTCCGCGCCCATCACCTCGCGCGTCGCGGCCGACAGCGCGAGCTGGATCTCCGCGATGGCGGGAATGGGAATGTCCGGCGGCAGGTCGCGGTCGAGCACATGGTCGCGCCGCAGGTAGGCGTGTGCCAGCACATAGTCGCCGAGCCGCTGGCTGTGCCGCAGCCCGCCGCAGTGGCCGACCATGATCCAGCATTGCGGGCGCAGCGTGGCGAGGTGATCGGTGATCGTCTTGGCGTTGGAGGGGCCGACGCCGATGTTGACCAGGCTGATGCCCTGACCCCCCGGCGCCTTGAGGTGGTAGGCCGGCATCTGGTGGCGCCGCCACGGTCCGGCGACGATGCGCTCGGCCCCGTCGCTCTCGCCCGGCAGCACGCGGATCGCGCCCGGCCCCACCAGCTCGCCGTAGAAGGGATCGTCGGCGAGCTTCTCGACGGCGAGCTCCACGAACGCGTCCACGTAGCGGTGGTAGTTGGTGAACAGGATATATTGCTGGAAATCGGCAGCGTCCGTGCCGGTGTAGTGGCGCAGGCGCTGGATCGAATAGTCCGTGCGCAGCGCTCCGAACAGGGCCAGCGGCTTGGGGTCGGGCGTCGAGGTCATGACGCTCGCGGTGGTCCATTCGCCGTTGACCACCCGGTCGTCGATGGCGGCGAGGTCGGGCGTGGGGAAGTGGCGCGCGAGGGAGGAGGGCGAGACCCGTTCCGCATCGACGCCGATCGCGCTTTCCACCACGAACGGGTAGGGAATCTCGGTCTCCGAAGGACCGACCGACATGGTGATCTCGTAGCGCTCGCACAGCAGCGAGAGCTGCTCGATGAGGTAGTCCTCGAACATGGCCGGGCGCGCCACGTCGCTCTCGTAGCGGCCGGGCGCGGCGAGCTTGCCGAAGGCGGCCGACAGCGGCGGCACCACCCCGTCGGGCCGGTAGTCGACGCGCATGCGCGGGTAGACGAAGGCGCCCGGCGCGGCGTCCGGCTCGGTTCCGTGCTCGACGAACGCTTCGAAGGCGGTGCGCAGGCGGCGGGCGCTCGCGTCGTAGCGGGCGATCAGCGCGTCGACCGCTTCACGCGGCGTTGCGACCACTTGCCAGGAACTGGTGTCGACGTCGCTCAAGAATGATCTCCGCGTTCAGCACTGCCGGATCTCATAAGATCCCGAACCGGCACGGACGCAAGTTTTGCGTCCACGAGGGGCGCGGACCCCGCCCGGAGTTCGGCGCGATCCGAGGGCCCGACGGCGTCAGGCCGCCCGCAGCGTAGCGCGCCGTCTATTCGACCACCAGCTTGACCAGCATCCCCGGCTTGAGCTGGCGCTCGGTGCCGAGCCCGTTCAGCGTCTCGAACAGGGGGATTTTGACCTGCTCCTCCACGCCGCCCATGCGCGCGGCCAGCGAGGCGACGGTGTCGCCCTCCTTCACCTCGACGATGCTGACGGTAAGCGGGCGCATGCGGGCCCGATCGGCCGGTGTCAGCAGGCGGAAGGAGGCGAGGGTGCGGCGGAAAGCATCCTCATAGGCCGAGGCCGGCTTGGATGAGGCGAAGATGAAGCGGTAGACCTTGTCGTTGCCGCGTATCACGCCGATGCGGAACGACCAGCCGTCGACCAGGGCCGAGGCGGTGGCCACTTCGAGGCCGCCCACGGTGGTTTCGCGCACCGAATCGCTGATCAGCCCCTTCACCCAGCCCGCGCGCAAATAGTCGGCGAGGGCCTGCCGGTTGGGCACGGAAACGGCATCGAAGCGGATGGCGGTGTTCTGCCCGTCGGTCGCCAGCACGGCGGCCGACGTGTTCTTGAGGACGTAGCCCTCCGGCACCTCGAAGGCGATGCCGAGGGTGATGTGGGCGAATTCGCGCCCGCGCACGTAGCCCTGGTGCGGGTCGTCGCCGAAGAGGGCGCCGTCGAGGGTGCGCAGGTAGGCATCGCGCCCGGTGCTGCCGACGCCTGGGGCGGCAAAGCTGCGGGCGACACGCCGCGCATTGGCGACGCGCGCCGGCGTCGAGGGGTGGGACGACAGGAAGCCCGGCCGCGCGCCGGCGGTGGCCGTCATGTCGGGCAGGGCGGCGTAGCGGGCCATGGAGCCGAGGAAGCGGGCGGCGGCGAAGGGATCGAACCCGGCGGCGGCGAGGGTGCGCACGCCGATCTCGTCCGCCTGCAGCTCCTGGCGCTGGCTGAAGGTGGCGAGGCTGAGCTCGGCCGTCTCGCGGGTTTCCAGCTTGATGGCGGGGTCGTCCACCACGTCGCTGACGCGGCGGGCGAGGGCGGCGGCGCGCGCCTGGCGCTGGCGCAACCGGGCATGGTCGGCGGTGACGTGGGCGATTTCGTGCGCGATCACCGCGGCGAGCTCGCTCTCGTCGTTGGCGAGCGTCATCAACCCGCGCGTCACGTAGAGGTCGCCATTGGGCAGGGCGAAGGCGTTGATCGCCGGCGAATTGAGGATGATGACCTGCACGGAGCGGTTGGGGTCGTCCGTCTCTTCGACCAGCCGGCCGACGAGGGAGATGACGGCCCGCTCCATCTTCTCGTTTTCGTACATCTCGCCGTACGAATCGATCAGCTTCTGGTGCTCGGGCGAGAGCGAGCGCTTGACCGGGATGGGCGATACGGGGCGCTGGGTGGTTTCGACGCTGCGCTCGTTGATGAGCGCGCCGTCGATCAGCGTGCTGCCGCAACCGGCGACAGCCAGTGCGCACGCCAGCGCGGCGGCCTTGGCGACGAGCCGGGCGCGCGCGAAACCGGTCAGCCGGGCTGGCCGTTCGGCAACAGCTCGATCTGTCGCAGGTGCTGCACCCGGATCAAGCCACCGTTCCACGCTTCCAACACACCTCTGATGCGGACGTTGCGGCCTTTCAACGCCATCAGGGTGTCCGCCCATCCTTTGGCGTCTTCGCGTCTGATGAGCGCAGTAAAATCGGTCCGGTAATCCGCACCGAAGTTCAGATAGATCGTCTCCCGCGTTTCGCCGACGCTTTTGACGGCTCCGGCGACGAGGCCATAGCGGCCCGAGGCACCGGCAAGGTTCGGATCGTCCGCGGACCTGACCAGCGTGCCTTGCCAAAAACCTCGCCGTGCCTTTTCGGCCTGCCGCTCCGCGGCGAACAGCTCGTCGAGACACGCCTGGGACATAACAGCGGGGTCCACCAGCGCAAGACCTTCCCGCAGGAGTTGTTGCGAAAGGCTGTCCCCTGTGGCTTTCGGAACGATATCGCCGACGACGCGGCCATAGCGATCATTCGGGCCGTCCGCGGCCACGCGCCGCACCGTCACCTCGGTGCCGATGAGCGGCGCGAGCGCGTCCGCGCCCGTCGGCGGGGCGACGGCGACGGCGGGCACGATGTCGGCGAGCCGGACCTCGCGCCCGTCCTCGAGCTGCAGCGAGGCGTAGCCGTCGTGGGCGGCGACGCGGGCCTCGCCGACGATTTCCGTGCACGGCGCCGCCGCTGCGACGGGCGTCGCGAGCGCGGCGAGGAGGGCGAGGGTCAGGCCGGGGGGGCGCATAGGTCGCAATCGAACACCACGTCGCCGTCCGCCAGCATGGCGACCGTTGCCGGCGGCCGGATCGCCGCGTCGAGCCGGTCGATGGCCGGCAGCGCCAGCCCGACCGGGCCCGATCCGATGATCAGCGGTGCCACCAGCACGCACAGCCGCGACAGCGCGCCGGCGGCGAGAAACTGGCTCACAGTCAACGCGCCGCCCTCGACGAGCACGACGCCGAGCCCCCGCTCGGCCAGCGCGGCAAGGAGGATGGCGGGGGCGATCGGCCCGTCGCCGCCGGGCGGTGCGAGGTACTCCACGCCGGGCGGATCGGCGTCGCGCGGCGGACCGACGACGAGACGGCGGACCCCGTCGTCGGCCAGCATGCGCAACGCGGAGCCGGCGCGGCGCCGACGGTCGATGAGGACGCGCGCCGGGTTGGTGCCGGCGCAGCGGCGCACCGTGAGCCGGGGGTCGTCCGCCTGCGCGGTGCCGGCGCCCACCACCACCGCGTCGACGCAGGCACGCAGCCGATGCAGCAGCGCGATCGCCTCCACGCCGTTGATATAGTGGGAGTGGCCCGTCGCCGTCGCGATGCGCCCGTCCAGCGACTGGCCGAGCTGGGCGAGGGCGAACGGCCGGCCGGCGGCCCGCGCCTCGGCCGCCGCTTGCAGCGAGGGCAGCATCAGCTCGGCCGCGGCGATCATCGCGCGCCAGCCGTCACGGAACGCGGACGGCGCGCGCCGTGTCCCGGTCCGCGAGATTGCCGAATTGTCGCAAGATAGTTTGAAAAACCCAGCATTTTCCTCCCGGTGCCGGCCAAAGGTGCCCTCGTCCGGCCGGCCCTCACCGCCTTCTTGCGCGTTCGCGGCCTCGTCATCAACATACGACAGCCCTACTTCACCGGGGCTGCGGCGGGTTGCTGCGCTTGGCGCGGGCCGTTCACGTGAACAACACTTTCACGCGAGCGGGTCGCCCCTCATGTGGTTGACGGCTAACGAGAACCATAATTAGCGCGGCGAGATTGCCACGCGGACGGGCGGAGGGAACTTTCGAATGGATCTACCCACGGCGATGACCGCCGAAGGGCTCAACTTCATCGCGTTGACCCCCGTCGAAATCGATCACCGGCTCTGGATCTGTCTCGCCTTCGAGGAAGAGGGGGCGCAGATGGGCGATCATCCGCATCTGGCGATGCTTTACGCACGGCAGGACTGGCTTTCGGCGAGCGATCTGCCAGCCACCGTCGCCGCCGCGTTCGCGGGCCGCAGCAATGTGGTCACGCGGATCCACTCCGAATGCATCCTCGGCGACGCGTTCGGCTCCTCGATGTGCGATTGCGGCGACCAGATGCGCCTGGCGATGGAGGAGATGGTGTCCGGGGGCGAGGGCATCTTCATCTACCTGCGCCAGGAGGGGCGCGGCATCGGGCTGCGCAACAAGCTGGACTGCCTCGCCCTGCAATACGGCTTTTCGCATGGACGCCGCGGGCCGCGCCGCTATTCCTCAGACGGGGCCAACCTTGCCATGGGCTTCCAGGTGGACGAGCGCCACTATGCGAGCGCGGCCGGGCTCCTCAAGGGGCTGGGCATCCGCTCGGTGCGGCTCGTCACCGGTAACCCCACCAAGATCGCCGACCTCAAGGCGGCCGGGGTGGAGGTGACCCAGTCGGTGGATCTGTGGCGCAACGGCGCCTCGGCCCGCGCCATCGAGGAGATCAAGGAAAAGGTCGCGCGCGGCTATATCTATCACCGCTGAGTGGGCCGCCGGCTCAAAAGCCCGGCGGCGCCTTCGGGCCGGGGGTGAGGGCGAGCGCCTTGAACAGGACGCCCATCTCGCCCTCGCCCTCGCCGGCAAGGCGGTGGACGGCGGCGGTGAGGGCGTCCCGCGTCGCCTGGTCGGCTTCGGCGCCGAGCTGGCTCGCCCGCTGCAACAGCCCGAGCGACACCAGGAACGCGCCTTGCCCGACCGGGCCGTGCGCCACCGCGCCGCCGCGCATCGCGGCTCGCTTCAAGGCGGAGAAATCGACGTGGGCCGACAGGTCCACCTCGCCGGGGCGCTCCAGCACGTCGACATTCTTGTGCCGGCGCACGGCCTGGAAGGTCTCCCCGCCGATCATGTCCTCGTAGCCGTAATCGACGATCAGCGCGGCGCCCTTGCCGTGGGCGGCGAGCGTCTCGCCGATGCGCTGGGCCAGCGCGGTGGATGCGGGCGAGACCTCGCGCACCGCGCCTTCCGGGGCGTCGTGCTCCATCGGCGCGGAGAACGGGCTGAGCCCGAACGCGAGGCGGTCCTCCTCCAGGCCCACGGTGCGCTCGAACCAGCGCCCGCCCTGGCGCACGTATTGGCGGATCGGCAAGGCATCGAAAAATTCGTTGGCAATCAAGTAGATGGGCCGCTCGGTCGGCGGCGCGTCGGCGAAGGTGATGCGCGGGTGGAGCGGCGACAGGCGGTCCCGCTGCACCTGGCGCAGGCGGTCGGAGGCCTCCACCAGCACCACGCGGCTCGCCCCCTTGAAGCGCGGGTCGCGGCCGGTCACGCGCAGGACGTCCGCCATCAGCGTGCCGCGCCCGGGGCCGAGCTCGACGAGATCCACCGGGGCGGGGGCGCCGTCCGCATGCCAGCGGTCGAGCAGGAAGGCGCCGACGATCTCGCCGAACATCTGGCTGATTTCCGGCGCGGTGACGAAATCGCCCGCCGCGCCGAACGGTTCGTGGCGGGCATAATAGCCGTCCGGATCGGTGAGGCAGGCGGCCATGTATTCGGCGACGGACAGCGGGCCGGCGAGGGCAATGCGCCGGCGGAGCCGCTCTTCCACGGGCGTCATGGCGAAACGGGTCCCCGCCGCAGCGCGCGTGCGACGAAGACGGCGCCGATCGCCACCATGGGCAGCGACAACAGCATGCCCATGGTGACGGGGCCGAACAGGAAGCCGAGCTGCGCGTCCGGCATGCGGAAGATTTCGCCGATGATGCGGGCGAGTCCGTAGCCGGCGCCGAACAGGCCGAGCGCGAGGCCGGGCCGCTTTAGCGCCCCGAACCGCACGGCGACGGCCAGGATGACGAGGAGCGCCAGCCCCTCCAGCCCCGCCTGGTAGAGCTGGCTCGGATGGCGCGGCAGCGGGCCGGCGCCGGGGAAGACCATCGCCCAAGGCACCTCGGAGACGCGGCCCCACAGCTCGCCGTTGATGAAGTTGGCGATCCGGCCGAAGAACAGGCCCACCGGCACCACCACCGCCAGAACGTCCAGCACCGCGAGCGGCGCGAGGCGGCGGATGCGGCAAAAGATCAGCACCGCGACGATCACGCCGACGAGACCGCCGTGAAACGACATGCCGCCCCGCCACAGCATCAACGCCTCCAGCGGATGCTGCGCATAGTAGGCGCCCTGATAGACGAGGACGAAGCCGAGCCGGCCGCCGAGCACGATGCCGAGCGTCACCCAGGTGACGAGATCGTCGAAGGCGCGCAGGTCGGGGTGCGGCCTTCCGCCCCACAGGCTGTCGCGCTTGACGAGGGCGCGGGCGTAGAACCAGCCCAGCAGGATGCCGGCGATATAAGCGAGCGCGTACCAGCGGATCGCTACCGGGCCGACGGCGACGGCGACGGGGTCGAAAGTCGGGAACGGCAGAACGAGGCTCATCGGCTCACTTGCGCTTGCGGGCCGAACAAGGCCCTTCAGAATTTCTCGCGCGTCCTATATCGCTAGGGAAGAGTACACAAAGGGAAAGCGGGTGGCGCTTGTGCCCCGTGGGTGGCGCGCCCATACTTTGTCATGGCGGGGTCGGGCCATGCCGGCCCGCCGGTAGGAGATGGCCATGACCCAGACGAACAACCGCTTGATCGACGAGATCGCGCGGCTCGCGACGGATGCTGCAGCCGTCGCGCAGGGTGCCCGCCGTGAGGTGGAGCACGCCGTGCGTGGCCAGATGGAGCGTCTGCTGAGCGAAGCCAACGTCGTCAGCCGCGACGAGTTCGAGGCGGTCAAAGCCATGGCGGTCCATGCGGCCGACGAGTTGGCGTCATTGAAGGCAAGGGTGGAACAATTGGAGGCCGATAAGGGGAGCACGTCCACGCCACAGTGAACATACGGCCGTGGACCGTCTTTCCACCCACCTTTTCCGCGCGGGACAGATCTGATCTCCTCTTTCGCATCGGCGTAAGATTCGGGTCGGCCGTTCCGCCTAGAATAGACGCTGCCTGTTGCGCGTGTTTTGCCCTTTTGGCCAGTCGCGCCGGCTTTGGAAAGGATCAGCGATGAGCTTGATCGACCACGATGATTTCACCCTTTCCGCCAATCCTATCGACCGTATCGAGGAGGTTGCCAACGGCAACGACTGGACCTACGAGCGTGCCGGCGAAGACGAGATCACCATTTCCATTGCCGGGCGCTGGAGTGCCTATCACGTCGCGTTCACCCATATGGAGGAATTCGATTCACTCCACATCGCCGTCGCCTTCGACCTGAAGGTGACCGAACCGCGCTATACCGAGGTCGTGCGCCTTCTCGCCCTCGTCAACGAGCGTATGTGGATGGGCCATTTCGACCTGTGGTCCAAGGAAGGGGTCGTGATCTTTCGTCACACCCAGCTCCTCGCCGGCGAGGATGTGCCGGCCTCAGGCCACGTGCAGGCGCTGTTGAGCCACGCGGTGGAGACGTGCGACAGCCACTACCAGGCGTTTCAGTTTGTTGTGTGGGCTGGGAAATCGGCGCAGGAGGCGCTGGAAGGCGCCCTGTTCGAGACCGCGGGCGAAGCGTGAGCCCGGAGCGTCCGCTCGTCCTCGTCGGGGCGGGAAAGATGGGAGGCGCGCTGCTCGACGGGTGGCTCGCCTCCGGTGTCGATGCCAAATCCATCGTCGTCGTCGATCCGCAGCCCGATCCCGACAATGCCACCTTGCGCACCGAGGGGCTGCGCGTCGCGTCCGAGCCGCCGGGCGGGCCGGCCAGCGTCATCGTCATCGCGGTCAAGCCGCACCTGGTGGCGGGCGTGCTGCCCGGGCTCGCCAGCGCCATCGACCGGGATACGCTGGTGGTTTCCATCGCGGCTGGGGTGAAGCTGGCGCGCCTGGCCGAATGCGGCGCGCACGCGCTGGTGCGGGCGATGCCCAACACGCCGGCCAGCGTCGGCGCGGGCGCGACGGTCGCCGTCGCCCAAGGGGCGGGCGAGGCGCAGATCGCGCTCGCGGGCGAGCTCCTGGGCGCCGTCGGCCCCATCTGGTGGCTCACCGAGGAAGACCTGCTCGACGCGGTGACGGCGGTGTCCGGTTCCGGCCCGGCCTACGTCTTCCACCTGGTGGAGGCGATGGCGGCGGCCGGCGAGGCGGAGGGGCTGCCGGCGGAGCTCGCGGCCGGCATTGCGCGGCAGACGGTGGTCGGCGCCGGGGCGCTGCTGGCGGCGAGCCCGCTCGACCCCGGCACGCTGCGCGCCAACGTGACCTCCAAGGGCGGCACCACGGCGGCGGCGCTCGGCGTCCTGCGCGACACCGGCGCGCTCTCCGACCTGATGCGCGAGGCGGTTCGCGCCGCCGCGGCCCGCTCGCGCGAGCTGGGCGGCTGAAGCCGCCGCCGTTCGAGGGATTTCGCAATGGACGAGACGGCCGACACCATCATCGACGCGACCATGGCGCTCTTGGCGCAGCGCCCCTTTGCCGAGGTGACGGTGCACGACATCGCGCGCGAAGCGGGGGTCTCGCTCGCCGTCCTCAACCGCCATTTCGCGACCCGTCATGCCATTTTGCGGGCGTTTTCGCGGCGGATCGACGGCGTCGTCCTCGCGGCCGACATGTCGGACATGGCGGACGAGAGCCCGCGCGACCGGCTGTTCGATGTGTTGATGACGCGGCTCGATGCGCTGCGCCCCTATCGGGAGGCGCTGCAATCCTTGCTGCGCTCGGCGCGGCGCGACCCGCAGCTGGCGCTGGCGCTGAACGCGGGGGCGCTGAACTCGCAGAGCTGGATGCTGGCGGCGGCGGGGCTGTCGGCCACCGGCTGGCGCGGGCGCCTCGCCGTGCAGAGCCTGGTGGCGGCGTTCGCCAAGGTGCTGCGCGTGTTCTTGGCAGAAGATGACGTGGGGCTGCCGCGGACGATGGCCGCGCTCGACCAGGAGCTGAAGACGCTGGAGAGCCGCTACACCCGCCTGGCGCGCCTGTTCGGCCATGCCCTCACCCCCGACGCGGCCCCGGCCGAGCGCGCGCCGGACCATCCCGCCCCCGCCCAGCCCATGCCCGACGTGCCGGAGCCGCCGCAGGAGGCGCCGCCCCCCGTGGCGAAGGCTGCGCCAAAGCGGGCGGCGGCCAAACGACCCGCGAAAAAGGCGAGCGCCGCGGCTGACGCGCGCAGCACCGCGCCAAAACCGAGGAAATCCGGCCCGAAACGGGCGCCGGCAAAGAAAGACGAGGCAGACGAGGCGTGAGCGTCATAAATTTCGACGACTTTCTCGCCGTCGACATCCGCGTGGGCACCGTGATCGAGGCGCAGCCGTTTCCGGAGGCGCGCAAGCCGGCGATCAAGCTCAGGATCGATTTCGGCGCCGAGGTCGGCATCAAGAAGAGCTCGGCGCAGATCACCGTGCACTACACGCCTGAGGCGCTGGTGGGGCGCAAGGTGATGGCGGTGGTGAACTTCCCGCCGCGGCAGATCGGCCCGTTCATGTCCGAGGTGCTGACCTTGGGCTACTTGGACGAGGCGGGCGCCATCGTGCTGGCGGTGCCGGACAAGGATGTGCCCGACGGCGCGCGGCTGATGTAGGTCAGGTGGTCGCCGCGATCACGTCGGGCACGATGCCCGATGCGGCGATGAAGGGGGCGACGTCGAGCCCGCGGAAGATGCCGTGATCGGCGATCAGGATCGTGCCCCAGCCGGCCGCAGCGCCGCCCAGGATATCGGTGTGCAGCGTGTCGCCCACCATCGCGATGCGATGGAGCGGCGGCGTCTTGTTGCCGAGCCGCGCGCGCACCGCCTGGAACGCGTTGTCGAAGGGCTTGCCGAAGAAGTGGACGTCGAGGTCCGGGGCGACGTCCATCAGCGCGTGGGCCCAGGCGCCGGGCTCGATCGACAGGCCCCCTTCGCGCGGGGCGACGAGGTCGGGGTTGGCGACCACCACCGGGCGCGGATTGGCCTGCAGTGCGCCGACCAGCATGGCCTGGCGCGCCTCGTCCCACTCGGCGCCGCTGAGGTACAAGATGGCGTCCGCATCGAGATAGGGGGCGGGGTCGGTCTCGAGCGGGAGCGCGTCGATGCCTTCCATGGAGCCGCCGGGCGTGGTGCCCCAGCGCGTGCCGGCCGGCAGCTTGGCCATCGCGGCCATCGCGACGTCGCGGCTGGAGACTATTTCGTCGGCCGTGAAATCGAAGCCCAGGCGCTGATATTTGGCGACGGAGCCGGCCGAAGCGAGGCTGGCGGCGTTGGTCAGCACGATAACGATCTTGCCGGCCGCCCGCATCTCGGCCACTCGCTCGCGCGCGCCGGGGATCGCTGCTTCGCCGACATTGAGGACACCGAAGCCGTCGAGCACGAAGGCGTCGTAGCGATCCATCACCTCGGACAGGTCGCGCACGACCAGGGGCTCTTCGGCCTTGCCGCGCCAGTAGGGCAGGCGCCAGCGCAGCTCCTCGTAGCGGGCGAAGACGGCATGGGCGTCCGTGAGAGGGTTCGTCATACGGACGCGTAGCCACCTTCGATCATCAGGATTTCGCCGTTCACCAGGCCGGAGGCGGGGGAGGCGAGGTAGAGCGCGGCGTCGGCGATCTCCACCGGCTCGCCGAAGCGCTGGAGCGGTGTCGCGCGCCGCATGGGGCCGCCTTTTTCCTCGGGCCCCCACACTTTCTGGCCCATCTCGGTCATCACGACGGTGGGGCAGATGGCGTTGACTTGCACGTTGTGCTGGGCGAGTTCGCACATCAACGCCTTGGTCAGCATGTTGAGACCGCCTTTGGAGGCGCAATAAGCCGCGTGTTCGGGGAAGACGATGACACCCGACTGGGAGGAGATCATCACGATCTTGCCCCAGCGTTGCGCGACCATGCCCGGCGCCAGCACCTGCGCAAGCAGGAAGGGGGCACGCAGGTTGACGGCCATCGTCGCGTCCCAGTCCTCCAGCGAGATTTCGAGGGCGGGGGCGAGGCGGGCAATGCCGGCGTTGTTCACCAGGATGTCGATGGTGCCCCAAGCGGCCAGGGCCTTCTCGGCCACGGCCTTGGTAGCGGCGGGATCGGCGAGGTCGGCCGGCAGCGCCAGGCATTTGCGGCCCATCGCCTCCACGGCGGCGGCCGTCTCGGCGAGTTCCGCCTCGTTGCGCCCGGTGGCGACGATGTCGGCCCCCGCGTCGGCGAAGACGCGCGCGATCTCGGCGCCGATGCCTTTGGAGGCGCCGGTGATGAATGCCTTGCGTCCGGCGAGGCTGAAGCGCTCGGTCCACTGTGCCACTGGGGTTCTCCTTCTGCCTGCGTCCGTCAAGCCGTGGTGGCGGCCGGCAACACCTCGGCCAGCGCCTGCTCGAACAGGCCCGTTTCTTCCAGCAAGTCGAGGATGGTGTAGCGCGAGCGGATGAAGCGGCCGGCGCGCACGGTGCGCTTGAGGCGCGCCTCGTCGATGCCGATATCCTCGGGCCGCACCGGGGCGCCGGCTCTTTGCAGAAGATCGGCCATCGCCGGCGCGCGCATCAGGTGCTGCGAAAGGCGGGCACTGAGCTGCGGCCAGACGGTGGCGACCGTCTCGAGGCGGGCGCGGTGAACGTCGGGCGCGGCGTGTTTGGCGCCGGTCTCTTGCAACGCGCGCTCCGCCAGGGCTGGCGCGAACGTAGCGTCGATCTCCGCCTTCTTGGCCTCCAGCGAGGGGGCCGCGGCGAGGATCGCCTCGTGGTCGAGCGCCGCGAGATCCTGGCGCAGCACGAAGTCGAACAGCTTGAGCGAGGTGATGGTGCCGAGCGCCACGCAGGCACCATGCGACACGCGCTCGCCGTCTTGCATCAGGTTTTCCATCTCGAAGATGTGGGCGATCTGATGGTCCGCGCCGGAGGCAGGGCGCGAGGTGCCGTGAAACTCCATTGCGAGGCCGGCGAGGGTGAGGCCGGTGAAGAGGTCGGCGACGGCGGCGGGGTCGCCGGCTTTGACCTTGTCGGGCGCGGCGAGCCAGCCGGCCAGGTGATCCTGCACCATGGGCCAGGCGACCGCGTCGATGGGCTCGATGCCCAGCGCGTCGGCGATGATCCAGTCGCCGCCGGCGGGCACTTTGCCGCCGAGGTCGCCGTAGCCCCAGCCGGACATTTCCGCCGGCGCGGCGGCCACCACGTCGAGGTCGGCGAGGATGGCGAGGGGCGGGCGGCAGTCGATCGTCTTCTTGAAGCCGTCGCGCGTCAGCGGGGCGCCGGCGGAGGTGTAGCCGTCCATCGAGGCGGCGGTCGCCACGCACAGATAAGGTCGGCCGAGGGTGAAGGCGGCGTATTTGGTGACGTCGTGGATCACGCCGGAGCCGAGCGAGATGGGCGTTGCGTCGCCCATCGCGGCGGCCAGCATCTCGCCCAGTTCCACGGTGGGCTTGGGGCGCGGGGCGCGCGGCAGAACGTGCTCGGTGTAGGCGATGCCGGCGGCGGCCAGCGCGTCGAACAGGGCGGCGCCGGCGAGGCGGGTGTTCTCGTCGCTCACCACGCGGACGGGGCCGTTGCCGAAGTGGCGTTTCACCAGCGCCCCTGCTTCGGCCATGACGCCGTTGCCGAGGAGGATTTCGGCGATGGTCCTGGAACGGGCCACCGCCTCGTCGATCATCCCGGATGCGCTCACGACGATCGGGCGGTCCGTTGCCGGCGGCAGGATCGTCCTTCCGCCGCACGCGCGTGCCACTGCCTCGTCATGTCGCCTCCCGCCGTCTTCTTCGGCGCGAAACCTATAGGCCAAGGGACGGTTGTGGCAACGGTTCGTTGCCGGCAACGAGGAGCAAGGGCGCCACCGATCAGGCGGCTTCCAGTTCCTTTTTGCCGGTGGCGGTGTTGCGCAGGCTGCGCAGGAAGTTGACCACGGCCGTGTTGACGCTGCCGCTGCGCTCGTTGAGGTCCGTCGACGTATCGGTGACCGATTTCACGGCATCGTCGGTCTGGCCGGCATCGGAGCGCACTTCGTTCATGTCTTTGCGCAGGCGTGACGAGCTTTGCGACACGGTCTGGATGTTGTGGACGATCTCGTTGATCGCGGCGTTCTGCTCTTCCAGTGCGGAGGCCATCGCGGTGGTGTTCTTCGAGACGGTCTGGATCTGCTCGACGATGCCGCCGATCAGCGTCACGCTCTTGTCGGTGCGGCTTTGCATCTCGCGGATCTGGGTGGCGATCTCCTCGGTCGCCTTGGAGGTGCGCTCGGCGAGGTTCTTCACTTCGCCGGCGACGACGGCAAAGCCGCTGCCCGCTTCGCCGGCCCGCGCCGCCTCGATGGTGGCGTTGAGCGCCAGCAGGTTGGTCTGCTCGGCGATCGTGTTGATCAGCTCCGTCACCTCGTTGATGGCGCGGCTCGCGTCGGCAAGGCCGTTGATGAACTGGGCCGCCTCTTCGGCCGACTTCACCGCCATGCCGGACATGCGGGCGGTCTCGTCCACCTGCCGGGCGATCTCGTTGGCGCTCACGCTGAGCTCTTCGGTCGAGGCGGCGACGGTCTGCACGCTCCGGTCGCCGCTCTCCACCGCCTCGAACGCACGGTCCATCGCGGTCCGCAGGTGATGGGCGATGCCCTTGAGGCTCTCGGCCTGCTTCATCATGCCGCCGGCCCCCTCGCGCATCGTGCGCATCTGGGATCCGACTTCCCGCTCCAGCTGGTCGGCCATGGAGTCCATCGTCGCCTGCAACTCGGCGCGCTGCTTGGCCTGCAGCTCGGACTGGCGGTTCTGCAGCTCGTTGCGCTCGATCACCGCCTCGCGCAGCTGGGAGACGGAGCGCGCGATGGTGCCCATCGCGTCACGCCGGTGGACGTAGGGATTTTGCGTCAGGATGATTTCGCCGCGGGCCAGCATCTCCACCCGCTTAGCGAGATCTCCGGCGGATTTTGACAGGTCTCTGGCAATAACGAAGCCCGCGGCCGTGATCAGGATGATGGCGAGCAGGCTCACCACCAGCGATGTCACGATCAGGTGCTTGAAGTCGACATCGACGCTCGACGTATAGATCCCGGCGCCGATGGCCATGTTCCAGGGCATGAAGCCGAACACGTATGCGATCTTGCGCTCGGGCGTGTCCGAGCCTGGCTGTGGCCAGTGGTATTCGACCTCACCATTGCCCTCTCGGGCCCTGTCCGCGATTTCTCGGAAGAGATATTTGCCGTTCGCGTCCTGCAGATCGTACAGGTCCTTGCCTTCGATGGCCGGATTGCCGGGGTTCGCGATGCTGCGACCGGCCAGGTCCGACACGAAGATGTAGTCCTTGCCGTCGTCGAAGCGCATCGTTTGCACGGCATCGTAGAATCGCTTGCGCGCCTCGTCGTCGGTGATCGTGCCTTCGCTGGCTTGCTGGTGCAGGCTTGTGGCCAGGCGCTGGGCCATCTCGGCGACCGCGCGGGCCTTGCCGACCTCGCGATGGATCGCCGATTCGTGTGCGTTCCATAGAATGAAAAGCACCAGCGGCGTCAGCGTGAAGACGCTGAGCGCCGTCAGGAGCAGAAGCTTGGCTTTGATGGACAGGCGCGAAAGGATAGGGGAAAACATGCAATCACCGTCACAGGGGGGCTCATATTCCCTAGTGACGGCAAATGCTTGGGCGAGCCTGCCTTCGCACCGTGTCCGGGCGATCGGCCGCCCGTTTTGGGGCCGGCGGCCAAGTCCCACGCAAGCTCAACGCGGCGCTTGCCCCGCCGCCATGTCGGTCAGCGCCGCACGAACACGAAGCGCGCCAATGAATTGTAGCGCTGCTTGAAGCCGAGCCGCGACTGGCGCAGGTAGCGCTCGAAGAAGTCGTATTTCTCCTCGCCCCATTCGCCGACCACGGTCTCGCGCGCGGCCTTGAGGTTGGTGATCCAGGCCGTCAGCGTCATCGCGTACTCGTCCGGGTCGTTCTCCATATAGATGAGGCGGAACGTTTCGGCCGAGGCGGCGACCACTTCCTCGATGAACGGCAGGTCGGATTGCGGGAACACGGTCTCCGGCAACAGCGATTTCGACGGCTCGAACTCCACCGCGTCCCAGACGATGGTCTGCAGGGAGAACCGGCTGCCCTTGTTGAGGAGGCCGGCCAGGCGCTCGAAGAACGTGCGGTAAACCGCGATCTTCTGCGCGCGGTCCATCTCGGGGCGGGCGAAATGCTCGAACGCGCCGACGGAGATGGCCGCATCGAACGGCGTCTCGCTCTCGAAGGCGAAGAAATCATGCAGGTCGGCGCTGACGCCGGGGCTCGCGTGATGGGTGATGTAGGCGTGCTGGTCGCGGCTGAGCGTCAGTCCGAGGGCGCTTGCCGAGGGGTCGCGTGCCACCGCGCCTTCCAGCACCGCGCCCCAGCCGCAGCCGATATCGATCAGGCGACCGCCTTTCGGCAGCGCGGCGGCGTCGAGGTGATGGTCGATCTTCGACCGCTGGGCCGAGGCGAGATCGCTTGCCACCGGGCGGCCGAGCCCGTCCCGCCAGCGGGCGCTGGAGTACGACAGCGTCGGGTCCAGCCACAGCGAGAAGAAGCGGGTGTCGTTGTCGTAGTGGTATTGGATTGCCTCGGCGGCACTCATCTTCTTTGCGGCCGCTGTATCGACCGGCTTGAAGCGTTGGGGTTTGGTCATGAGCGGGCCTCCAAGAGAGTTGGCGCGGAGCACCGTTGGCAGATTCAGATCCCCAACGCTACATTAAAACCGTTCAGTTGTGTGTGTCCGAAATGGCATGGAAGGCACCCTGTAATGCCTTGCCCGGCCGACACGAGCGGTAAAATTATCGATGCCCCATTTCATTGCCACCGAATCCGAACTCGCCGCCCATTACGGGACACCGGCGAAGCCGGCAACGGTCAAGGTATCCACCCGGATCACGCCCGAGTACCGGGCCTGGATCGAGGCTTCGCCGTTTTGTGCGGTCGCCAGCGTCGGTCCGGAGGGCCTCGACTGTTCGCCGCGCGGCGACGACGGGCCGGTGGCGAGCGTGATCGACGAGGCGACGATCGTCCTGCCCGACCGCAACGGCAACAACCGGATCGACACCTTGCGCAATATTGTGCGCGACCCGCGCGTGTCCCTGATGTTTCTCATTCCGGGGTCCGGAACGGTGATTCGCGTCATCGGCAAGGCGCGCATCACGGCCGACGCCGACGTGTGCGCCGAGTTCGCCCGCAACGGCAAGGCGCCGCGGACTGTGGTGTTCGTCGGCGTGGACGAGGTCTATTTCCAGTGTGCGCGGGCTGTGATGCGCGCGCAGCTTTGGAGCGGCGGCCATGCCGACCCCGCCGCCCTGCCGACGCCCGGCGCGATCCTGGAAGCGCTCACCCAGCGAGGGATCGACGGCGCCGTATACGATAGCGAATGGCCTGCACGGGCCAAGAGCTCGCTCTGGTAGCGGTCGGCACCGCAAGCCGCGCAAAAATGTAGCAATCGGCCCACGGCGGGCAACGCGCCGCAGGCCCGCTTGTGCAGCGCGCAAAGTCAAGTCCTTGTTCGCGCAATACGCGCCGCCCATAATCGTGTCGCTATGGATTTCTCGTCGAAAGATTACGACCGCATCAAGGTCTCGCAGCAACGCCGCCGCAGCAGCGCGGGCGGCGGTCGCGGCGCCGTGCCGTCCGGCGAGCAGGCCACGATCCAGCGCGCGTGCGAGGTCACCGGCTGCAACGAGCCCGGCGAGTTCCGTGCGCCCAAGGGTCGCGGCAAGGAGGGGCAGTACCACACCTTCTGTCTCGAGCACGTTCGTGAGTATAATAAGAGTTATAACTTCTTCGCCGGGATGAGCGACGACGACGTGATCGCCTACCAGCGCGACGCCATCATCGGCCACCGCCCCACCAAGCCGATCGGGGTGCGCGGGGCGAGCGCGCGGGTGCGCAAGACCAACGCGGCCTTCAGCGGCTTCTACGACGATCCGTTTGGCTTCTTCGCCGGCGACGGCGGGCAGGAGGCGCCGCCGCAGCCGGAGCAGCGGCGTCCGAAGGGGCCGGAACGCCATGCGTTCGAAATCATGGGGTTGGAGCCCGATGCGTCGAAGGACGCCATCAAGGCGAGGTACAAAACGCTTGTAAAGCGCCACCATCCTGACGCAAACCAAGGGGATCGCAGCTCGGAGGCGCGGCTGCGTAGCGTAATCAATGCTTACAACGTGCTGAGACGCGCGGGGTATTGCTAGTCGCCCGCGTGGCCGGCACGACGGTCGGCTCCGCATCGCAGAACTGTTCGAGGACGAGCTCTATGGCCGAGACGCAGCACGCGTCGCAACGTTTGCCGGACATGACCGTGTCTGCCGCGCAAACCTTCAATATCGACAGCGACATGCAGGTCCCGGCTTTCGCCGAGCCGGCCGAGCACGTGCCGGACGTCGACCCGTCCTACGTGTTCGACCCGCCCACGACCAAGGCGATCCTGGCCGGTTTCAAGCATAACCGCCGCGTGATGATCGCCGGCTACCACGGCACCGGCAAGTCGACCCACATCGAGCAGGTGGCCGCGCGGCTCAACTGGCCGTGCGTGCGCGTCAACCTCGACAGCCACATCAGCCGTATCGACCTCGTCGGCAAGGACGCCATCGTGGTGCGCGACGGCAACCAGGTGACCGAGTTTCGCGACGGCATCCTGCCCTGGGCCTTGCAGACCAACACCGCGCTGGTGTTCGACGAGTACGATGCCGGCCGCCCGGACGTGATGTTCGTGATCCAGCGGGTGCTGGAGGTCTCCGGCCGCCTGACGCTGCTCGACCAGAACCGCGTCATCCGGCCGCACCCGGCCTTCCGCCTGTTCGCCACCGCCAACACGGTGGGCCTCGGCGACACGTCGGGCCTCTACCATGGCACGCAGCAGATCAACCAGGG
>JAUIJH010000219.1 GCA_030431335.1 Alphaproteobacteria bacterium | reverse complement strand
GCCACGCCTTCCTCGGTCGACAGGCCATATTCGGCGAGGAAGGCCTCCATCAGGCTGGGCCGGTCCGCCGCGCGGATCTTGTCCACCAGCGCCGCGGCCCGCTCAACGATGCGCGCGCGGGCGGCGGCATCGAGATCGGCCATGCGCGTCAGCTCGCCGAGGAGCTCGCCCTCCGGCCGGCGCTTGTCGCGGTCCCATCGCGGATCGATCTCGATCATCGCGCTCTCCCAAACGGGTCGCAGGCCCTTGTCGGCGGCTGGGTCAGCGGCTCGCCCCGATGATGGCGATGGCCGAGATCTCCACCTTCGCGAGGGGGATCGGGAAGGCGACCACCAGCGCGGTGTTGGTGGGGCGGATGTCGCCGAAGACCTCGCGCAGCGTCGGGCCGATCGCCTCGAACACCTCGGGCGACGTGATGTAGGTGGTGAGCTGGACGATATCGGCGAGGGTGGCGCCGGCCTTTTCCAGCGCCATCTCGAAATTGCGGACGATCTGGCGCACCTGGGCGGCGGGGTCGGGGTCGCAGGTGCCGGTCGCATAGTCGTAGCCGAGCGTGCCGGCGACATAGACCGTGTCGCCGACCTTCACCGCGCGGCTATAGCCATAAGCGTCCTCGAAGCTCGACCCCGAACTGATATTGATTCTTGTCAGCATGGCTCCCCACCGTCTGTTGTAGTTGCACTCGACAAGGTGAACGCTACCCCCGGTATCGGCGGGGGCAAATGCCGTGGCATGGCGAATTTTTGGGCGCGCTTTCGGCGCGGCCGTGAAGGCGGGGTTACCGGGACGGGCAGCGGCGGTTTCCTTTTGGCACTGGCGGCATATGTTGTCCGGTGCCTAAGAAATCGGCCTCCGATCGGGCTCTGCTTGTGCCGATAGACGCGGAGGCGTTCGCAAGGGAGGGGGCCACCATGCCTATCGCAACAGGGGGCGGCGCAAGGATCGCCGCGGGGGCGATGCCATCGCGCGCCAGCGTGTTTCGCGCGCCGCTGTCCCGCCGCGGATACGGGGGGGCGAATTGATGCCGACCGACTTCACCCCTTTGACGTCGGCCGGCGGCGGCGCGCTCATCGGCCTCGCGGCGGTCTTCCTGATGGCGCTGCACGGGCGCATCTTGGGGGCGACGGGCATCGTCGGCGGTCTTTTGCGGCTCGACGATCCGGCCGGCTGGCGGCTGCGCGCGGCGCTTCTCGTGGGTATGGTCCTCGCCCCGGCGGGCTTCCTGGCGATGACCGGCGCGTGGCCGCAAATCGACATCCCCGTCGGCCGCGAGGCCATCGTGATCGGCGGCATCCTGGTGGGCATCGGCGCCACGCTGGGCAGCGGCTGCACCTCCGGCCACGGGGTGTGCGGGCTCGCCCGGTTCTCGCGCCGCTCGGCCGTCGCGACGGTGACGTTCATGGCGTTCGCCTTCGCGACCGTCTTCGTCATCCGCCATGGCATGGGGGGCTGAGCCGATGCGCAGCCTGTTGTCGACCGTCGCAATCGGATACCTCTTCGGCCTCGGGATCGTCGTCTCGGGCATGGTGAACCCGGCCAAGGTGCTCAATTTCTTCGACATCGCCGGCACGTGGGATCCCAGCCTGGCCTTCGTGATGGCGGGCGCGCTCGCGGTCGCGGTGCCCGGTTACCGCCTGGTGCTGGCGGCACGCCAGCCCGTCTTCGCGCCGAGCTTCCAGCTTCCCGATACGCGGCGCATCGACGTCGCGCTCGTCGGCGGCTCGGCCGTGTTCGGGATCGGATGGGGCATCGCCGGCTTCTGCCCCGGCGCGGCGCTGCCGGCGCTCGGCACCGGGATCCCCGATGTCGCGCTGTTCGTCGGGGCGGTGGTCGCCGGGGTGGTGATCGCGCGTGCGCTGCGGGGCGCGCTGCCGGTGCTGGCAGGCGGCCCGTCGAGGAGCTAAGCCATTTGGCGATGAAAGAGGTTGAAGGCATGCAATGGAACACGAGCCCGTCGCGCGGGCAGGGCAGTCCGCGGGTGGTCGGCTTCTACGAGCCCGATACCGGCAGCTGCCAGTATATCTGCATCGACGAGGCAACGCGCTCCGCCGCGCTCATCGACATCGTGCAGGAGTTCGATCCTCGCTCCGGCGCGACACGGACCGACTGCGCCCAGTGGGCGCTCGATCTTGTCGCCCGTGAGAACCTGACGCTCGTCCACATCCTCGACACCCACCCCCATGCCGACCATCTCAGCGCCGGCGCGTGGCTGAAGGAGAAGACCGGTGCGCCGACCGGCATCGGCGAGAAGGTGAAGGACATCGCCGTCCTGTGGCGCGATCTCTACAATATGCCCGACGCCTTCGACCCCGACCGCGACTTCGATCGGCTGTTCGCGGACGGGGACACCTTCAAGGTCGGCTCGCTGGACGCGCGCGTCATCCTGTCGCCCGGCCACACCCTGGGTTCGGTCACCTATGTGGTGGGCGACGCGATCTTCGCGCACGACACGTTCATGCAGCCCGATGCCGGCACGTCGCGGTGCGACTTCCCGGGCGGTTCGGCGGCGATGATGTACGATTCGCTGATGCGTATCCTCGAGGAGCCGGACGATTTCCGCATCTTCGTCGGCCACGACTATGGGGCTGGCGAGCGCAAGGAGCCGGCCTGGGAAAGCACCGTTGCCGAGCAGCGGGCGCACAACAAGCATATCGGCGGCGGCGTCTCGAAGGCGGACTACGTCAAGGTGCGCGAAGAGCGCGATGCGACGCTGCCGCTGCCCAACCGGATGCTGCACGCCTTGCAGGTCAACCTGCGCGGCGGCCGTCTGCCGGAGCCCGAATCCGACGGACATAGCTACTTCAAAATCCCGGCAAACCGCTTCTAGAACGCGGCGCGCCGACGTGGGATCATGTCGGCGTGACGGCGCATTTCCGCGTCGCGCCTTGGGGCGCGGGCGGATTCGCCGCGTGGCGCAGGTCCGAGCGAGCGGTTAATTGATCGATCGTATAGGCAAGGCGCGGGCGATGGCGGAAGGAACGATTTCTTGAGTGAGAGCGACACGGTCTGGCCGCCCCTATCGCCGATCGCGACGGGTCTGAGCTGCAAGTGCCCCCGCTGTGGGCGTGGCAAGCTGTTCAAAGGCTTCCTCACCATGCGCGAACGGTGCGACGTTTGCGGCCTCGACTTCACCTTCGCCGATCCGGCCGACGGGCCGGCCTTCTTCGTGCTGATCTTCGGCTGCATTCCCAGCCTGATCTTCGCCTTCTGGTTCGAGATGGCGATAGCGCCGCCCATCTGGGTGCACGCCATCCTCACCCTGCCGGTGATCATCGTGTCCTGCCTGTTGCCGCTGCGCCCGCTCAAGGCCTGGCTGGTGGCCAGCCAGTTCCGCCACCACGCCGGCGAAGGTTCGCTCCGCTAACGCGGGCCAACTCCCCCTGAAGCGTGTCATCGCGAGGCGCCGCCGGCGGGCGCCGCGATCACCTGCGTCCAGCATTCCTCGGCCAGACATTTTCTCGCCCGGTTTCGGCTTCGGCCGTATCGAATGATATTTCAATCGCCTCAATCGAAAATTTATTTCCTTTCGATGAATGAATTTTTTCTTTTAATGGGGCGTTGATTTAGGCTTGGGTGCATAATGGATGGCTTTGACACGAGTGAGAACCACCGCGTGAGCGCCCCGGAAACTTTCGACGCCCTGCGACAGCGCATTCGCGACCGCTTTGCCGATCTCAGCCCTCACCTGCAGCGGATTGCCCGCGCCTCGTTGGAGGAGCCCAACAGCTTCGCGCTCAACACCACGCAGGTGATCGCCGAGGCGCTCAAGATCCAGCCATCGACCCTGATCCGCTTCGCCAAGGAGTTCGGCTATAGCGGCTTTTCCGATATGCAGCGGGTGTTTCGCCAGCGGCTGATCGAGGGCGCGGTCTCGGTGCGCGACAAGGTGCTGGACCGCGGCGAGCCGGCCTCGGTGGTCAACCTCGACGTGCTCCTCAAGGAGACGGTGCGCTCGCACACGGAGGCGCTGGCGCGCTTCGCCGCCGGCATCGACATCGCCGAGCTGACCCGGGCGGCCGAGATGCTGCGCGGCGCCCGCCATGTCTACGTGGCGGGCCTGCGCCGCTCGCGTCCGATCGCGGACTACCTCGTCTACGGGCTGATCCGCGGCGAGCGGGCGTCGAGCCTCCTCGATTTCGCCGGTGGCATGGCCGGGCCGCAGACGAGCACCATCGGCCAGCAGGATGTGCTGTGCGCCATCGCCTTCGCGCCCTACTCGAAGCCGGTGGTGGAGGCGGTGATGGACGCGCATGTCTCCGGCCGCCGCGTCATCGCGATCACCGACAACGTGGGGAGCCCGCTGGCGCGCACTTCGGAGGTGACGCTCACCGTCGAGCATGACGCCGCTTGTCGGCTGCAACCGATTTCAGGCGCCATCGCGCTGGTGCAGACGCTGCTGCTCGCCGTCACCTCGCCCTGAGGCGGGAGCGGCAGAGGCCGTCCTTTCCGCGCCGTATTCGGGCGGCTTCGGCGATCCTCCGTCAGTCGACGTGGAACACCTCTTCCATCATCGCCCACCACTCGCCCTCGGCGCGGCTGTCCAGCGGGCGCTGGCAGGGGCCGCAGATCGCCCACCAGCGCTGCGTCGGCTCGTGCTCGGCCATCCTGGCCATGTCGGCGGCGAAGTCCGTCCCGTGATACTCCCAGGTGCCGAACAGCAGGTTCTCCGGCTCGCGCAGGAAGATGGTGTAGTTGCGGATGTTGGCGGCGGCGATCTGCTCCAGCACCTGCGGCCACACGTCGGCGTGCAGCGTCTTGTATTCGGCGATCTTCTCCGGCGCGATGCCGATCATCATGCCCATGCGCTGCATGTCGTGCCTCCTGGCGCCTTTCGTTTCCGACGGCGGGCTCTCGTTGTCTATTCCTGCCCGTGACGCACTCTATCGCACCTCGACCGTGTCGCGGGCGCGCTGCGCGGCAATGGCGTCCCAGTCCCACACGATGCCGAGCCCCGGCTCGGGGGAGGGCACGCCGTGGCCGTTTTCGATGCGCATCCCTTCGGCGGTGATCGCGTCGAGCTGCGGGATGAATTCCAGCCACCGCGAATTGGGCACCGCGCAGCACAGCGCCACATGCAGTTCCATGAGGAAGTGCGGGCAGATCGGCATGTTGAAGGTCTCGGCCGCGTGCGCGACCTTGAGCCAGGGCGTGATGCCGCCGATGCGGGCGACGTCCGCCTGCACCACCGAGCACGCGCCGCGCTGCATGTACTCGCGGAACCAGGACGCGCTGTAGATCGATTCGCCCACCGCGACGGGCAGCGTCGTCGAGGCCGACAGCCGCGCGTGGCCGTCGATGTCGTCCGACACCAAGGGCTCCTCCAGCCAGCCGATATCGAGCGGCTCCAGGAGCCGCGCCCGGCGGATCGCCTCGTCGACGCGGAACGCCTGGTTGGCGTCGGTGAAGATCTCGAAGCCGTCCCCCACAGCCTCGCGCACCGCACTGAGGCGCGCGACGTCCTCCTTGGGGTCGGGCTTGCCGATCTTCACCTTGCAGCCGCCGAACCCCTTGGCCCTGGCGACGAGCGCATCGTCGACCAGCGCGGCGGGCTCGATGTGCAGCCACCCGCCCTCGGTGGTGTAGAGCGGGATCGCGGACTTTGCGCCGCCCGCCATCACATGGAGCGGCAGGCCCGCGCGCTTGGCCCTCAGGTCCCACAGCGCCGTGTCGATCGCGCAAAGCGCCAGCGCGGTGATCGCGCCCGGCGTGGTGGCGTGGGTGTGGAATTTCAGCGTGCGCCAGATCGCCTCGACGCACGCGGCGTCCATGCCGATGATCTTGGGCGCCAGATCGTCCGCGAGGTGGGCGAGGACGGCCGTTCCCCCGGTGCCTATGGTGTAGGTGTAGCCGGTGCCGCTCGCGCCGTCGGCATCGGTGATGGTGACGATCGGCGTCTGCTGGCTGACGAAGGACTGAATGGCGTCGGTGCGGACCACCTTGGGCTTGAGGTCGACATAGTGGATCTCGATCCGCTCGATCGCAGCCATGGTTTCGCTCCTCTCGCCGTCAGGCAGCTTCGTCGATCCGGTGGATCCGGGCCATGATCGCCTCGCCCATGCGGCGCATGTCGTGGTCGTTGTCGAGACTGCCGACGACGCGGAAATCGGCCATCACCACGATGCGGTCGGCAAGCGAGATCATCTCCGGCATGTCGGACGAGATGAGGATGATGGCCGTGCCCTGCGCCGCCAGTTCGTGGATGAGCTCGTGCAGGTAGCCCTTGGTCTGGATGTCGATCCCAACCGTCGGCTCGTCGATGATGAGGACGCGCACGCCGGCCGCGAGCCACTTCGCCACCGAGACTTTCTGCTGGTTGCCACCCGACAGCAGCGCCACGGGCTGGTTGAGCGAGGGCGTGCGCACCTGGAGACGCTCGATATAGGGCATCACCGCCTCGCGCTCGGCGCGGTCGGGCAGGAAGCCGAGCGCGCGGGCGATGCGGCGCCACACGGTCACCGCCACGTTGCGGCGGACCGAGTGCATCAGGATCAGCCCCTCGTGCTTGCGGTCCTCCGAGACGTAGCCGATGCGGTGGCGCGCGAGCGCGGTGGCGACGCTGTCGATGGTGACGGGCTCGCCGTCGACGCGCACTTCGCCCGCCGTCACGCGGGCGGCTCCGATGATGGCCTTTGCCAGCTCCGTGCGTCCCGCTCCCACGAGGCCGTAGAGGCCGACGATCTCTCCGGCGCGCACGTCGAAACCGATGTCGCGGTGGCCGAGCTCGGTGGCGACGCCGGAGAGGGAGAGGATCGGCGCCCCCTCGGCGGTGCGGTCGGCACGGCGCACGGCGGCTTCCTCGCGGCCGATCATCAGCTTCACCACCGCCGCGCGGTCGAGGCCGGCGAGGGGCCGCGAATGGCAGGCGTTGCGCCCGTCGCGCAGGACCGTGACGCTGTCGCAAAGCTCGAACACCTCGTCCAGCTTGTGGCTGACGAAGAGGATGGCGCAGCCGTCGTCGCGCAGTTCCTTGAGGAGGCGGAAGAGGGTCTCGGTCTCGTGCGGGGTGATGGACGCGGTCGGCTCGTCGAGCACCAGCAGCCGCGCGTGGAGGCTGAGCGCCTTGGCGATCTCCACCAGCTGCATGCGCGCCACCGAGAGCTGGCGCACCGGCGTGTCGGGGTCGATGTCGAGCCCGAGCGGGGCCATGTGGCGGCGCGCCTCGGTGCGCACGGCGGCGTCGTCGACGAGGCCGGCGCGCGCGGGCAGGCGCTCCAGCATGATGTTCTCGGCCACCGAGAAGCGCGGGATGAGGTTGCGCTCCTGGTGGACGGCGGCGATGCCGCGCGCGATGGCCTCGCGCGGGCTGGCGAAGTGCACCTCCTCGCCATCGAGCGTCACGGTGCCCGAATCGGCGCGGTGGACGCCGGTGATGATCTTGATCAGCGTCGACTTGCCGGCACCGTTCTCGCCCAGCAGCGCGTGGATGCTGCCTTCTTCGAGCGAGAGGTCCACGCCGTCGAGCGCCTTGACGCCGGGGAACGCCTTGGAGGCGCCGGAGATGACGAGTTTGGCGCTCATGCGGGATCCCGGAACCGGCTCAGCGCCACCGCCGCGAGGATCAGCGCGCCGAGCAGAAGCTGCACGAAGAACGGATCGACGTTGAGGAGGACGAGCGCGTTGTTGATCAAGGTGATGATGGCGACGCCGAGGACCGTC
>JAUIJH010000218.1 GCA_030431335.1 Alphaproteobacteria bacterium | reverse complement strand
ATGAAGAAACTCATCAACGATCCCGCCGACGCCCTCGACCAGAGCCTCGCCGGCTTCGGCCGCGCCCATGGCGATCTCGTGTCCGTCCACCTGTCGCCGCGCTACGTGACGCGCACCGGGCGCAAGGACGGCAAGGTGGCGCTGATCTCGGGCGGCGGTTCCGGCCACGAGCCAATGCACGCCGGCTTCGTCGGCGAGGGAATGCTGGACGCGGCCTGTCCGGGCGAGGTCTTCACCTCGCCGACGCCGGACCAGATGCTGGCCGCCGCCGAAGCGGTCGACGGCGGCGCGGGCGTCCTCTTCATCGTCAAGAACTACGCCGGCGACGTGATGAATTTCGAGATGGCGGCCGAGATGTACGACGGCGCCTCCGCCTCGATCCTCACCAACGACGACCTCGCGGTGGAAAGCTCCACCCACAGCCAGGGGCGCCGCGGCGTCGCCGGCACGGTGATCGTCGAGAAGATCGTGGGCGCCGCGGCCGAGAAGGGCTACGACCTCGACGCGCTCAAGGCGCTGGGCGAGCGCGTCAACCAGCGCTCCGGCACCATCGGCGTGGCGCTCACCTCCTGCACGGTACCGGCCGCCGGCCGCGCCACCTTCGACATCGGCGAGAACGAGATCGAGTTCGGCGTCGGCATCCACGGCGAACCCGGCCGCCGCCGCGAGGAAATGCGCCCCGCCGAGGCGATCGTGTCCGACATCATGGCCATCCTCCTGGAGGAGCTGAAGCCGTCCGGCGAGGTGCTGGTCCTCGTCAACGGCATGGGCGGCACGCCGCTGATGGAACTCTACCTGCTGATGGATGCCGTCGCCCGCCACTGCGACGACGCCGACCTCACCATCGCCCGCTCTCTCGTCGGCAACTACTGCACCTCGCTGGAGATGCAGGGCGCGTCGATCACGATCACCGACCTCGACGACGAGATGAAGGGGCTGTGGGACGCCAAGGTGCGCACGGCCGCGCTGCACTGGGGCTGACCGCCGGCCGGACATGAGGCGCTGCCCCGCGCAGCGCTTCGCCCCGCACTTATTCCTATCGCCGGGCACGGATTGGGCCCTGGAGACGGCAGCGCGCCGCGCCGAGCCCGCCGCATCGTCGCTCGGCGCCGTCGGCACCGAAACAAGAGCCGAGTGCTAGCCGCCTCTAACGGCTGCGTTAATTTGCGACGCAGCATTCATTGTCAGTCAATCGCTGCTTTGTTCGGCAAGCGGATCGACTTCTTCTAAATAATCCTATAGCCAACCTTGGCTCTCTACTCGCTCAACTGGCCGGGGATAATTAAAAGTTTATGAAAATTGGCAGAATGAAGACTCTGCGGTGGCTTTCCATTGCGCTGTTCTCGAGCGCGGCGGTGCTTCCTTCGGCGGCCCAGGCGTGCACCCGCACCCTCTTCGTCGGGTCCGAGAATACCGTCCTCACCGGCCGGTCGATGGACTGGATGGAAGACATGGCCACCGACCTGTGGTCCTTCCCGCGCGGCATGGCGCGCGACGGCAATGCCGGACCGGATTCGCCCAAATGGGTGTCCAAGTACGGCAGCGTCGTGGCGTCCGCCTATAACATCGCCAGCGCCGACGGCATGAACGAGGAGGGCCTCGTCGCCAACATGCTCTATCTCGCCGAATCCGACTATGGCGAGCCGGGCGACCATCCGCCCATGTCCATCGCCCTGTGGGCGCAGTACGTCCTCGACAACTACGCCACCGTCGCCGAGGCCGTCGACGGCCTGCAGGCGCAGCCGTTCCGCATCGTCGCCCCGGCGCTGCCGAACGGCTCGGCCGCCGCGCTGCACCTGTCCATCTCGGATCCGTCGGGCGATTCGGCGATCTTCGAGTACATCGACGGCAAGCTCGTCATTCACCACGGCAAAGAGTTCACCGTGATGACCAACTCGCCGAGCTACGACCAGCAGCTCGCGCTCGACAGCTACTGGCAGAAGATCGGCGGCCTGACGTTCCTGCCCGGCACCAACTCCGCGCCCGACCGTTTCGCCAGGGCGTCGTTCCTGCTCGGCGCGATCCCCGTCAAGACCGACCCCAACTTCATCAAGGCCGTGCCCGACGGTTCGTTCGCGAACCAGGCCGTCGCCGAGGTGATGTCCGTCATGCGCAGCGTCAGCGTGCCGCTCGGCATCACCACGCCCGGCGCGCCGAACATCGCCTCCACCCTGTGGCGCACCGTCTCCGACCAGAAAAACAAAGTGTACTTCTTCGACTCCGCCACCACGCCCAACGCCTTCTGGGTGCCGTTGGAGGACATGGATTTCTCCGAGGGATCCGCGCCGAAGAAACTGCCGATCGCCGGCGGCAAGTACTATTCCGGCAATGCTTCGGCGAGCTTCGTGGAGGCAACGCCCTTCAAGTGGCTGGAAGCTCAACCGCCGCACTGAACACCGGCCGATCGCTGGATCCCTTTCGAGGGATCTTCGGCGACCGGCACCTTGGCGCGCCGGCGAGCTTTGCCTCGCCGGCCTGCCCCAGGCGCCCCCACTTCGGCGCGCATGCCACGCCATGGCCCGGGCTTGAAAAAAGTTTGTGCCGGCAGCCGCCAAACGTTCGCCCGCGCGGCTTGTGAGAATCCCGCTATAAGCGCAAACTCTTGAAAAAGATGGGCGCTTGGGAGGACGACATGCTGACGACGAACCCGGAAGGGATCGCGCGCGAAATCATTGGTTCGCTGGATACGGCGCTCGCCGCCCGCGATATCGACGCCGCCGTCGAGCTGTTCGCCGACGTCTCGTTTTGGCGCGATCTGGTGAGCTTCACCTGGAACATCACCACGCAGGAGGGCAAGGACGCCATCCGCGGGATGCTGGAAGCGCAGCTCGGCGCGGTGGAGCCCGTCGCCATTCGGCTCGACGAGAGCCTGCCGGTCGAGGCCAAGGGCGGCGAGATCTCGGCCTGGCTCACCCTCGAGACCGGCGTCGGGCGCGGCGAAGGCCACGTGCGCATCCGCGACGGCAAGATCTACACGCTGCTGACGACGCTGACGGAGCTGAAGGGCTTCGAGGAGCCCATCGGCCCGCGCCGGCCGCTGGGCGCCAAGCACGGCCACGGCAAGCACCGGCCGACGTGGAAGGAGGAGCGCGAGGAGGAAGCGCGCACGCTGGGCTTCACCGAGCAGCCCTATGTGGTCATCATCGGCGGCGGCCAGGGCGCGATGGCGCTGGGCGCGCGGCTCAGGATGCTGAACGTGCCGGCGCTGATCCTGGAGCAGAACGACCGGCCCGGCGACAGCTGGCGCAGGCGCTACAAGTCGCTGCATCTGCACGACCCGGTCTGGTACGACCACATGCCGTACCTGCCCTTCCCGCCCAACTGGCCCGTCTTCCCCTCCAAGGACAAGATGGGCGATTGGCTGGAAATGTACGCCAAGATCATGGAGCTGAACTACTGGACCCGCTCGCGCGTGACCCGGGCGACCTATGACGAGGCGGCCAAGACCTGGACCGTCACCGTCGAGCGCGACGGCGAGACGCTCACCCTGACGCCCAACCAGCTCGTGTTCGCCACCGGCATGGCCGGCAAGCCGATCATGCCCGTCTTCAAGGGCATGGACCGCTTCAAGGGCGAGCAGCACCACTCCTCGGCCCACCCCGGGCCGGACGCCTTCGCCGGCAAGCGCGCGGTGGTGATCGGCTCCAACAATTCCGCGCACGACATCGCCGCCGCGCTGTGGGAGCACGATGCGGACGTCACCATGGTGCAGCGCTCGTCCACCCACGTGCTCCGCTCCGAGACGCTGGTCGAACTCGGCTTCGGCGAAACCTATTCGGAGGCGGCGCTCGCGCGCGGCATCGACACCCACCGCGCCGACATGAAATCCGCGTCGACGCCCTACCGCCTCCTGCACGAGGCCTTCGTGCCGATGCAGGACGAGATCCGCCGCCGCGACGCCGACCTCTACGAGGGCCTCGAAAAGGCCGGCTTCATGCTCGACTGGGGCGACGACAACAGCGGCCTGCAGATGCTCTACCTGCGCCGCGGCTCCGGCTACTACATCGACGTCGGCGCGTCGGAGCTGATCGCCAACGGGTCGATCAAGCTCAAGAGCGGCGTCGAGGTGGCCGAGATCGTCGAGGACGGGGTGCTGTTGGCCGACGGCACCCACCTGCCCGCCGATCTCATCGTCTACGCCACCGGGTACGGCTCGATGAACGGCTTCGTCGCCGATCTCGTGTCGTCGCAGGTGGCCGACAAGGTGGGCAAGGTGTGGGGCCTCGGCTCCGGCACGCGCAAGGACCCCGGCCCCTGGGAGGGCGAGCAGCGCAACATGTGGAAGCCGACGCAGCAGGAGGCGCTGTGGTTCCAGGGCGGCAACCTGCACCAGTCGCGCCACTTCTCCCAGTTGCTGGCGCTCCAGCTCAAGGCGCGCATGGAGGGGATCGACACGCCCGTCTACGCGCTGGCGCCCTCGCACCACACGCACTGAGGTCGGGTCAGGGCGCGGTCAGCTCGGCGAGCCGGTCGCGCAGGGCCGCGAGGAAGGCGCCGAAGCGGGCGCGCACCGCGTCGAAATCGGCGCTGCGCGTCAGCGTCGCCTCGTCCATGTAGAGGTTGCGGCGCACCTCCACCTGCAGCGCGTGGGTGCCGGCCGCGGGGTAGCCGTGCGCCACCACCAGGTCCGCGCCCTTGTAGGGCACGTTGACGGAAACCTCGAACCCCTGCTCCTCCAAGAGCCGCGCCACGAGCTGGGTGAACTCCGGCGCGCAGCTCGTGCCGTCGCGGTCGCCCAGCACGATCTCGGGCCGCGCGATGCCCGCCCCCTCCTCGTGCATCTCGGTGGAGACGCTCTGCATCGAGTGGCAATCGATGTAGTAGACGCGCCCGTGCGTGGTGTGGACGCCGCGCAGCAGGTTGGCCAACGCGTCGCGGTAGGGCGTCCAGTAGGTGTCGAGCCGGTGGATGATATCGGCGGCGGCGAGCGGCTCGGCATAAAGATCGGTGAGCTCGGGCGGCGGCGGCGCCTTGGTCCAGATCACGCCCTTGCCCAGCGATGCCTTGGCCGAGGGCGCCGGCGTGAACGGCAGCGTGCCCGACACGCTCGACGGGGCGATGTCGGAGCGGGCGCGGTTCACGTCGACATAGATGCGCGGGAACAGCGCCTTGAGCAGCGGAATGCCCAGGAGCGGCGCGCTGCCGAACAATTCGTCGACGGCGAAATCCTCGGCGCGGCGGTAGCGCTCCGGCCCGACCGCTGGCTTGAAGTCGGCGGGATAGTCGAAGCCCGAGTGCGGGCTGTCGAGCACCAGGGGGATCATCGACGTCGCGGGGCCCTCGAGGGCAAAAACGCTCATAGAGAAGTTCCGGTCGAATGTTTGGCGGCATCGTTGAGGTGGCAGGCGGAGATGTGGCCGGGCGCCACCTCGCGCAGCGCCGGCCGCTCCGCGCGGCATCGGTCGAAGGCGTGCGGGCACCGCGGGTGGAAGTGGCAGCCGGGCGGCGGATGCAGCGGCGAGGGGATCTCGCCCTTGATGGCTGCGAACGTGCGCTTGCGCTGGTCGAGCCGCGGCACCTCGGCAAGCAGGGCTTGCGTGTAGGGGTGATTGGCCCGCGCGAACAGCTCTTCCGTCGATGCCATCTCCACCATTCGGCCGAGATACATGATCACCACCCGGTCGCAGATATGTTCCACCACGCCGAGATCGTGGCTGATGAATAGGTAGGTGAGGGAAAGCTCCTCGCGCAAGCGCATGAACAGGTTGATCACTTGCGCCTGGATCGACACGTCGAGCGCGGCGACCGATTCGTCGCACACCAGGAAGTCCGGGTTCACCGCCAGCGCCCGGGCGATGTTGATGCGCTGGCGCTGCCCGCCGGAGAACTGGTGCGGGTAGCGCCGCTTGTAGGCCGGGTCGAGGCCTACCCGCAGCATGATGTCGTCCACCGTCGCGGAGAGCTCCGAACGCGGCACGATGCCGTGGAAACGCGGCGCCTCGCCGATGATCTCGGCCACGCGCATGCGCGGATTGAGCGCCGACATCGGGTCCTGGAAGATCATCTGGACCCGTAGCGCCGCCTCGTGTCGCTCGGCCGCGTTCATCTCGGCCAGGCGCTTGCCGCGGAACAGCATCTCCCCTTCGCTCGCCGGGTGGATGCCAGCGACGACGCGGCCGAGCGTGGATTTGCCGCACCCCGATTCGCCCACGAGGCCCACCACCTCGCCGGTGGCGATCTCCAGCGAGACGCCGTCCACCGCGTGCACCACCTCGTCCGCGAGCCCGGCGCCGACGAGGTTGGCCATGCGCTCGGCCGCGTCGAGCGACTTCACGAAACGCTTCGACACGTTCCTGAGGGCGAGGATCGGCTCGCTCACGCCGCCGCCTCGGACGGGATGTGCGGGTGATGGCAGCGGGCGAGCGCGCCGGTGGTGGGCGTGAGCTCGGGCGTGACGCGGCAGCGATCGTCGGCGCGCGGGCAGCGCGGGCGGAAGGCGCAGCCTTCGGGCAGGTTGGTCATCGAGGGGGTCATACCGGGGATCTGCGACAGCGGCTGGCCGCGCTTGTTGTGGCTGGGCACGGAGCCGATCAGCCCCACCGTGTAGGGATGGCGCGGCGCGTCGAGCACCTGGTCGGTGGTGCCGGTCTCCACGATCTTGCCGGCGTACATCACCGCCACCCGGTCGGCGAGGCCGGACACCACGGTGAGGTCGTGGGTGATCCAGATCATCGCCGTGCCGGTGTCGATCGCCAGCTTCTGCACCTCGTAGAGGATCTGCGCCTGGATCGTCACGTCGAGCGCTGTCGTGGGCTCGTCGGCGATGATCAGGTCGGGCCGGTTGAGCAGCGCCGTCGCGATGGCGACGCGCTGGCGCATGCCGCCGGAGAACTGGTGCGGGTAGGCCGACAGCCGCTCCGCCGGCGAGGGGATGCCGACGGCGGACAGCGCCTCGATGGCGCGCGCGCGGGCCGCCCGCCGCGAGACCCGCTCGTGCGCCGTGACCGCCTCGATCATCTGGGTGTCGACGCGCAGCACCGGGTTGAGCGTCATCATCGGGTCCTGGAAGATGATCATCAGGCTCTTGCCGCGGATCGAGCGCCACTCCCTCTCGGTGAGGCCCACCAGCTCGCGGCCGTTGAGCTCGATGGAGCCCTCCACCACGCGGCCCGGCGCGTCGACGAGGCCCATGATCGAGAACCCCGTCACCGACTTGCCGGAGCCCGATTCGCCGACGAGGCCGAGCACCTCGCCCCGGTCCACCGTGAGGCTCACCCCGTCCACCGCCGGCACCACCCCGGCGCGGGTGAAGAAGTGCGTCTTGAGGCCGGAAACCTTGAGGACCGGGCTCATTTGGAAAGCCGCGGGTTGAGCACGTCGCGCAGCCGGTCGCCGACGAGGTTGATCGTCATGATGGTGACGAGCAGCGCGATGCCGGGGAAGATCGCGATCCAGTAGGAGCCGGACATCATGTACTCGAAGCCGTTGGAAATCAGCAGGCCCAGCGAGGGCTCCGTCGGCGGCAGGCCGAGCCCGAGGAAGGACAGCGTCGCCTCCAGCGCGATGGCGTGCGCCGTCTGCACCGTGACGACGACGATCAGCGGCGCCAGGCAGTTGGGCAGGATGTGGCGGAACATCACGCGCCGGTGCGGCAGCGCCAGGCAGCGCGCCGCCTCCACGTATTCCTTGGAGCGCTCCACCAGCGCCGAGCCGCGCACCGTGCGCGCATAGTAGGCCCACTGCGCCACCACCAGCGCGATGATGATCTTGTCGATGCCCTTGCCCAGCAGCGCCAGCAGGATCAGCGCGAT